>CAZFZK010000025.1:5735-12408 GCA_964523605.1 uncultured Candidatus Planktophila sp.
GAACCAGCAAGGGCTGCATCACTAACCAGAATTGCATCATTTGCACCCATTGAAAGTGCTTTGCGGATTGCCTCTGTTGCGCGTTCTGGCCCCATGGAAACGATGGTCACGCTATTTGCGCCACCTTCTTCATTTCCGCCATGAGCTTCAACAATTCGCAGCGCTTCTTCAACTGCATATTCATCGAGATCATTTAGGACGGCATCAACGCCCTCGCGATCAAGGACCCCATTGACCATCTTCTTCTCAGCCCAGGAATCAGGCACCTGTTTTACGCAGACAGCAATCTTCATAGGGCGATGTTACTGGCGGGTTTGAACACTGCCAACATTTAGCAAGCGGGCTTAGGTCACATTTCTTCATCGAAGCGTCACCCGAAATTCACCTGACGGAACGCTCCTGGTTGGAAGCCTTGGCCAAGATTTGGCCATGAGAATCGTCCACGTAACCAACTTTTATGGTCGCCAGTCCAACCAGCAGATCAACCAGCTGAACAACTCTGCCTTAGCTCACCAGGCAGCCGGTAATGAGTTCATCGCCATTGTTCCTAGTTTTCACTTAGCAACAATTGAAACTAGTTTTGGCAAAATCATTAATCTTCCATCAATTCGCGTTCCATTTACAAATGGCCGCAGATTAATTATTAGCCAACGATTACTACGAAATATTCTTGTTGCACTAGATCCCGACGAGATTGAAGTTATTGACCAACAATATTTAGATGGCTTTAAGAAATGGGCTATCAAACGTAATTTGAGAGTTCATACCCAGATTCGTCCAATTAACTACTTGCAGCATAAATCTCGTAGTGCCGTAGAGGTAGAGGAAGCTCTCGCTATGGAAAGTTTTTTTCATAACCGTGCTAAGAATTTTTCAATACCGGCTTAGCATCAATAAATATTCTTAACTTAAGGTTCACCGACACTTCACTTCAACTTGAGCTTTAGCAAATTATTGTAAGTGATAGTTGTTTGTGTGAAACATGAAAATTTGGAAAGTAAATTACGTATAGCAATTGTAGCTGAATCTTTCCTACCCCAGATAAATGGAGTAACCAATTCCGTTCTGCGAGTTTTAGATTATTTAAAAAAGAATAACCATGACGCAATAATTTTAGCGCCTGACTCAAATGGCAGTCCCCTTGAATACGCTGGCTTTGAAGTTTTACCGATCCCTGCGGTTAATTTAAAAGGCTTAATTCCGTTAGCTCTTCCACAACAACTCGCAAAAGCAAAACTTATTGAATTCAACCCTGATGTTATTCATTTAGCTTCACCGGCATTGCTAGGTAATTACATTGCCAAGTTTGCTAGGCGAAGTGAAATACCTACGCTTTCTGTCTACCAAACTGATCTTGCCGGATTTGCTAATAATTATGGCCTGCAGCTAGCAAACAGCTCGCTTAGTAAATTCGTTGCAAAAGTACATTCAAATACTGATCGCACGTTAGCTCCATCTTCCTCTGCATGTGACTACTTAACCGGATTGGGAGTTCCTGAAGTAAAGCTTTGGCAACGAGGGGTTGATTCCGAAAGATACCGTCCGGAAAATCGTTCATCTGAATTGCGTGCACGGTTTCTTGGGAACCGACCTGATCGCACCCTTATCGGCTACGTCGGCCGATTGGCACATGAAAAAAGATTAGAAGATTTAATTGATCTTGATAGTCAAGATGACGTACAGCTTGTCATCGTTGGTGATGGTCCGATTCGCAATCGATTAGAGCGCAAACTACCGAATGCAATCTTTACCGGTTTTAAATCGGGCAGTGAGTTAGCCCAAATGTATGCTTCGTTAGATATTTTTATTCACACTGGTCAGCACGAAACATTCTGCCAAGCTATTCAGGAAGCTCTAGCATCAGGTGTTCCGATTATTGCACCTAATTTAGGTGGCCCCGTTGACCTAGTTCAAGATGGAGTTACTGGCTATTTAATTAACACCGGCAATTACAAGGAAATTCGAAGAGTAGTTAAGTTAATTCAGAATAGTAAACCTGATGTACTTCGAAAACTGACTAGAGATTCGGTAGTGCAAAGAACTTGGGGCTCAATAAACCAGGAGCTGATCCAGCACTATCGAGATTTGATAAAAATAAATATTCCACAAGGATCGGAGCTGGTCGCGTGAAAATAATGCACGTTGCGAATTTCTATGGCCCTAAATCCGGTGGCATTAGAACAACCTTGCATGAACTAGGTAAAGGCTATATTTCAAAAGGCCATGAGTTCATTTATGTCGTACCTGGATCTAGTTTCTATTGCGAAAAAACTCCATCTGGCACACGAATTACTGTTCCTTCATTCATCCTTCCATTTAGTGGTGGTTATCGCGTAATCCTTAATAAGCGCGCAATAAAACGTTTAATCATCACTCTTGCCCCTGATCGCCTGGAAGTTTCTGATCGCCTAACACTCTCAAGCCTGGGAAAGTGGGCTGCTACACGTGGAATTCCATCATCTGTATTCAGCCATGAATCCTTAACTGGTTTAGTGCGCACCTACTTGCCAACTAATCTGACCAAATTCGTTAACTGGCATAACCGACGGCTGGCTTCCCGGTTTACTCATGTAATTGCGACTACTAATTTTGCTGCAAGTGAGTTCCGCCGAATTGGAACATCAAACTTGGCGCAGATTCCATTAGGCGTGGATTTAAATTCCTTTAGCCCAACTTTCTACAACCAAGAGCTACGCGAGAATCTTGCCAAAGGTGCCAAATATCTTCTTGTACATTGCGGAAGGCTCTCTCCGGAGAAACAGCCGCAACGTTCCTTTGAAGCTGTAGCAGAATTACAAAAACGAGGAATCGACGTTCATCTTGTTTATGTTGGTGGCGGTCCGCTTTGGACCAAGCTACGACAGAATTCAAAAGGGCTACCAGTAACATTCTTGGGTTACATAGCCGATCGCAAACGAGTTGCTGAGATTTTAGCTGCGGCAGATATTTCAATCGCTCCTGGCCCAATTGAAACTTTCTGCCTTGCTGCTCTTGAATCACTGGCCTCAGGCACCCCGGTGGTTGCTTCTGAAACAAGTGCCGTTGGTGAATTTTTACTGATTGATCAAAGTGATTCGGTGGGTGCGGTGGCAGCAAATAACGGAATCGCCTTTGCTGATGCTATTCAAGAAGTGATCAAAAAAATAGATGTTGAACCAAGCCTAAAAAAACGCTGCCACGAGCAATCTGAAAATTATCCTTGGAGTTCAACAATTTCATTAATGCTTACGCTGCATGGCGACCGCCCAACAATAACGCAAGCAAAGCATCGGCTGCGAGCTGCTTAACCAAATGAAACCAGTAACTTTGGCAATTATTGGTGATAGCGCCGCTTCGGGTGTTGGAGACTCAAATAAGTCAGGCGTAAATTTAGGTTGGAGTTATTACTTAGCAAAGAGTTTTATAAATCCATTAGTTTTCATAAATGTAGCTCGCCCAGGAGCTCAATCTTTCGAAGTGCTTCAAACTCAACTACCCCTAGTTCAATTACACCGTCCCGATATCTGCGCAGTAATTGTCGGTGGAAACGACTTATTGCGAAATGGGTTTGACCCAGAGCAATTACATAAAAATCTTCGCCAAACTGTAAGAGCCCTAACTGAGGGCAACGCATTAGTCTTAATGATCCTGTTACACGATCCAACTCAGATCGTTCCAATGCCTAAGCTTTTGGCCAATGTATTAGATCGAAGAGTTCGATCGGTAAATGCTGTAACTACGGCTGTCGCAAAGGAATTTAGTGCCGTTCTGCTCGATACGAGAAAAATAGTTGATATTTACAATCTAGCTAATTGGCATATTGATCGAATGCATCCAAGCAAAATTGGTCATCAACGTATTGCCCTTGAATTCCGAAAGTTGATCTCAGATTCTGGATTCCAGATTGCAGAAATCGAAGTAGATAATGAAATTAAGCGTAGTAAAAAGCACTCGATTCTATGGATGCTCCGTAATGGGACCCCTTGGTTTTTAAAGCGCAGTATCGATTTATTGCCCGCCGCCTTATTGCTAATGGTTATCGAAGGAGCTCGCTCTTTCATAAGCCGTAAATCAAATCATGTTGGGGCCGACCTATTAGCGCCAAAATTTATAAAATACCAAGATCTGGAATCAACCGAAATCTCTGAAGTAAAAATCTCTTAGCAAGAGGCGAAAAATCTGTAATTCGGGCAAGATAGCCCCATGTTGCCAGCAGATCCGAGATACCTAGGTGCAACAGTCACCGAAGAAGGTACGAATTTTGCGATCTGGACTTCAGGCGCCGATGCTGTTGAACTCTGTTTATTCGATGAAGTAAATGGAGAATTAGTTGAATCGCGATACTCATTAAGTCATCGCAATGGGCCAATTTGGCACGGCTACTTAGCAGGTGTTCGCCCCGGTCAAAAATATGGTTATCGAGTGCATGGGCCTTGGATTCCAGAACAGAATTTGCGATTTAATCCAGCCAAACTTTTACTTGATCCATATGCACATGAACTAGCTGGCGAACTGCACTACGTGCCAGAAATTTATGGACATCAAAGTAAAGATGGTTGGGGAAATGGCGATTTAACTATTCGCGATATCCGAGACAATGCTGGCAAGGTGCCTTTTTCGGTAGTAACAAATCACAAACCGCGACATATAAATCGCATTGATCATCGCTGGGCACACACCTATATTTATGAAGCACATGTAAGCGGATTAACTGTCAATAATTTAGAAATTCCAGCTGAAGAACGTGGCACATATAAAGCTCTAGGCCACCCCAGCACAATTGCTCATTTACAAGGTCTAGGTATTACTGCGCTAGAACTCTTACCAATTCAGGCTTTTATCTCTGAACCAACAACTGCCGAACGTGGTTTAAAGAACTACTGGGGCTATAACACCATGTCTTTCAACGCGCCACACCCGCAATACGCGGCAACTAATGATCCGGTTGGTGAATTGCAATGGGCTGTTTCGCAACTTCATCATGCAGGTATCGAAGTCATTCTTGATGTGGTCTATAACCACACTGCTGAAGCTGGAGTTGGCGGGCCAACACTTAGTTTCCGGGGCATTGATAATCGAGATTGGTATCGCCACACTAAAGAAAGCACATACTTAGATTTAACTGGTTGCGGAAACACTTTAGCTGCAGCTAAACCACATTCTGTTCGCTTCATTATTGATTCACTGCGTTGGTGGACAGATGTCATCGGTGTTGATGGATTCCGCTTTGACTTAGCCACTGCGTTGTTTAAAGATGAAAGCGCTCGGCACTCTTCGCTATTTGCTGCCATAACTGCTGAACCTGTATTGCGCGATCGCAAGATGATTGCCGAGCCATGGGATGTAACTCGTTACGGCTTAGGTGAATTTTCTTACCCATGGCGTGAATGGAATGATTTCTACCGAGATAGCGTCAGACAATTTTGGTTGGGTGATTTAGCGCGCGGATATGGCGAAGGTGTTAGCGATCTAGCCTCGGCGATTAGTGGGTCCAGCGGAATTTTCTATCATCGCGGCCCAACAGCATCGATTAACTTCATAACTGCTCACGATGGTTTTACATTGCGAGATTTAGTTTCATATAACGAAAAGCACAATGAGATCAATCGTGAAGATAATCGCGACGGCCACTCTTCCAATAAATCTTGGAACGTTGGCGTCGAAGGCGAAACAGATGATTTAGGGATTCAACATATTCGTCAATCACTCAAAAAGTCGATGGCCGCAACTTTGCTGCTTTCGGCAGGTGTGCCAATGATCAACATGGGCGATGAAGTAAATCGAACTCAAAATGGCTGCAATAACGGTTACTCAATTACTAATGGCCAAAACCCTTGGGCTCAGCCTTGGGACTTAGATAATGCAGCTGCAGATATGCAAGATGCTTTTCGAGAGTTAATTAACATTCGCAAAACATATCTTTCTGATGTCACAAGTAAGTTTTATACGGGTGAAATTGATTTAGGAACACAACGTAAAGATTTAGCATGGTTTAACTTAACTGGCGAAGAAATGATTGACCATCACTGGCAAATTGGCGAAACTCGCACTCTCTCGGTTTATATCGAAGTTAGCGCAGAAAGAGCTTTGCTCCTTAATTTCAACTCTGATCGGATTGAACATGAATTTAAATTACCTGCGGAGAATTGGGCAACTGCTTATCGTTGTATTTTTGATGCATCAAAAGTCACTGCGACTTACGAACCGGTTATAGCTCAGCCTGGTTCAACAATTAAAGTGCCTGAGCACACAGCGCAAATCTGGCTCGTTACTCGGTAGTACCTGCTTGATCGCATAACATTTAACTCGTGTTAGCAATTATCGCTCCCGGACAAGGTGCACAAACGCCAGGCATGTTGACGCCTTGGCTTGAAGATAGTGAATCAGCTCAACTAATCTCTCGTTGGTCCGAAGTGATTGGAAAAGATCTAACAGCTTTAGGCACAACAGCAGATGCCGATGAGATTCGCGATACTGCAAATGCACAACCATTAATCGTTGCCACTGGATTGATCGCGGCCAATCTGTTGAATCTTTCAGCGCCAGTAATTTCTGGCCACTCAGTAGGTGAAATTACTGCAGCGGCAATTGCCAATGTAATTAGTGAATTTGATGCGATGCGATTTGTAAATGATCGTGCAGATGCCATGGCGAAAGCAGCTAGCTTAGAAAAGACAGGAATGTCAGCAGTTCT
>CAZFZK010000026.1:0-11978 GCA_964523605.1 uncultured Candidatus Planktophila sp.
GACCGGCATGACCCGCTATACCGCCAAGGCGATGAAAGGAATTACCATCATTGACTTGGCCTACTAGATATTCCGCTCGCCAATTTGGGAATGCTGCAACATCCAAATCGACTTTGTAAGGAGTATTGGTGGAAACCATATTCTTTTCGAACCAATCACCTTTTGAAGTTGCTGCCACTTCCGCAGCAATTGGTCCAAAAGAAGTATTCTGCAATCCCAGCGGCTCAAAAACTAATTCAGCAAAAGCGGTTGCCAAATCTTTTTGAGTGATCGTTTTAACGATTTCGCCAAGTGAGATAAAACCTAGATCTGAATAACGCCTCCCCGAATTTCTGGCGTAACTTAAAGGAATTCTAGCAATCTGTTCCGATACCTCTTCTTGCGCATTCTGAGAAAAGTAAAGTGGTCGCCACTCAGCTAAGCCACTTTGATGTGAAAGAAGTTCGGCAATGGTGATTTCAGATTTGTCGGTTCCCCGCCAAGTAGATAGATACTTGCTGGCTGAATCGGTTATTTTTAGTTCACCTAAATCAATTAGATGAATCAGCGCAGCTGTAGTCCCGACAATCTTAGTTAAAGATGCTAAATCAAACTTTGTATTTACTGTGACTGGTTGTTCTTCGGCTCCGTAAAGCTGTCGTGCGCCATTTGCCGAATATGACCGAATGCCTCTTTTGGTAGTGGCAAATAAATAGCCTGGCACTTTGGTCAAAGTTTCGGCGCTATTCATAGGTAAAGCCTGCCACTTTCATAGCGTAAATGGCTCTCTTTAGCCCACCAAGAAGCATCAAGATCGTGAACTAGACCTGGCGCAATCTCAGCGGCAAGTGTTGCTGCAGCGCTCAAACTCTGATCACCTTCCATCATGCTTCCGACGTAGACGCCAAGTCCGGCAGCTTTGGCAGTTTTTGCCATCTCTCTGGCAATTGTTAACCCGCCCGATTTTAGTAACTTAAGGTTGACTAAATCCATTGCATCTAAAGTAATTAACTCAGTTAGATCAGCGGGAGTAAAACATGATTCATCAGCCATTATTGGAATTGCAGAATTTACTTTAATTTTTGCTAAAGCGGCAAAGTCTCGAGCGGGTGTGGGTTGCTCTAGATAATCGATTGCTATTTCCTGGCCATAAATTGCGCTGAGAACTTCAAGAGTGTGCTCGACAGTCCAAGCTTGGTTTGCGTCTAGACGAATACTTGAGTCCGAAGGTAACAAGGAAGAAACTAGCTTTAATTTTTCAATTAAAACGGAAACTGGTTCCAAATTCACTTTAATTTTAAAGTGCGTAAAACCCGCATCTATCCGATCCGAGACTAGGAGAGGCAACTTATCAATTGTTGTTACCGGAATAGTCACATCAGTTGCTACTGAAAAATCGCTCTTCACACCGATGCCGAGGGCTGTATTTAACGCAATATCAACCGCCGCTTTGCAACTTCCAGATAGTTGTGAATTTCTAATCGCAAGTATGGCTCTTTCAAAATCTTTTCCTACAATCAGACTCCGAACATCATGTTCTAGCTCTTTCATGATCAACTCGTGACTATCACCGGTAATCTTCGGCGTTTCTACCGTTTCGCCAACATGCCAATTTCCTAACTCATCGCAAATCTCAAACTTAACAACTTGATATTCCGAGACTCCCCTAAGCGCTGTAACAAAGCGTTCTCGTAACTCTCGTCTGTAGGTGCTTACTCGGGTTTTTGTTACTTCACTCATTCGCTGGCCCCGACTAGACTCCTGATTGTGAACATTCGCCCCGTAAACAGCGACGATTTAGCCTCATTAGTGCGGATATTTCGGGATTGCTGGAACATTTCATATCGAAACTTAATCAGCCAGAGTGTTCGCGATGCTATGGATGTTGAAGCTGCCACCAAACTACTGACAAACGCCGTGAATCCGAAACCTGGCCGATTTACTTTGATCGCTACAGAAGAGGAAACTGGGTTAGGTTTTGCAAGTTTTGGCAATGATCCTGAAGATTCGACGAAAGGCCATCTGTACTCACTATATGTATCACCAGAAAGCGCCGGCAAAGGTGTTGGAACTAAATTACTAACAGAGGTAATTTCTAAACTCAGCGAATCTGGTCTGCCAGATGTGACTCTTTGGGTATTTAAAGAAAACCCAATTGCTACCGGGCTATATCGTAAATCAGGATTTGTTGAAACCGGCCGCGAAAAAACTGACGAACGTTGGCAGATTCCGCAGATCGAAATGTTGCGCAAAGCGATTACTCAATAACTCGCAACTTGGTTGGTTGAATGTTTGGGCGTTGTGGCAAAACAAATGCGCCTTTACCTGGTGTCAGCGAACCAAGAATGCGTTCACCATTTGCACCAGTACAACTAGGAATCTGACCTGGTTGCCCGTTAAGAGCTAGATAACCAATCAAAGCAAACATCAAGCCTTCTTTAGCACGCGGATCAATTCCGAGAACTTGCATTGATAAAACTTGGCAATTAGTTAAGCGTTCTTGCAACCGCGCCATCATTATGGGATTCGCCGAGCCACCACCAGCAATGTAGAGCTTAGCTAATTTGAATTTTTCAACTTCGATTGCCACAGTTTCAACAGTTAACTCAACCAAAGTCGCCATTAGATCTGCAATGTTCCAAGTAGAAACTGGACCGGCATATGCAATTAAATAATCCAGGTGGAAAAGCTCTTTACCAGTTGATTTCGGTGCTGGAAGTTTGTAATAAGGCTCTTCTAAAAATTTAGCTAGAAGCGCCTGATCAACTGTTCCGCTTGCAGCTACTTTGCCATCAGCATCATATGAGTATTTACCCTCAGAATGAGCATAAATAGCGGCATCTAGTAAGCAATTAGCAGTGCCAATGTCATAAGCCAATGGAGTCAGGTTGCTGCCAGCCACTGTGATATTTGAAATTCCACCTAAATTAAGTGCACCTTCTGGTTGCGCAGAGTGGCCGAGCAATAACTGATCGACAATGCTTACAAGTGGTGCTCCGTGCCCACCAGCTGCTACATCGCGAGAGCGAATATTGGAGAGAACTTGTACGCCAGTTTCTTCAGCTATCCAAGTTGGCTCACCTAATTGCAAGGTGCCTTTTGCTTTGTGGTCGGTATCAATCCAGTGAAACAGAGTTTGGCCATGGCTAACAATTAAATCTGGTTCAAACTTAAATTTTTTCATGGCACTTTGAGCTGCTGCACTAAATGCTTGGCCAATTTTGGTATCCAAAATGCAAACACGTTCCATATCAACTTTCCTAGGAGGCATTGAATCTGCGATTAACTCGTGCAAAGAATCAGTGTAAGCAATCGACTCAAATCCAATAACCCGAACTTCAACTAAGTCACCACTCTGCACGAATTCACAGCAAGCGACGTCGATACCATCGTAAGAAGTACCCGAAATCATTCCGATAACTTTCATGTTAAACCTCCGAGCAAGCGACTAGGTGACCGTTTGATATATTGCGAAGAGTTGGTGCAACTGTTGAACAACTTGGTACGGCCAAGGCACAACGAGAATGGAAAGAACAACCGCTAGGCAGATTAACTGGGTCAGGTACTTCGCCCTCAAGAGTGCGCGCCAACATAGTTGGATCACCAATAATGCTGTGATCAGGCATGGCTGCGATTAGTGCTTTGGTGTATGGATGAACTGGATTCTCAATGATTTCTTCCCAGGTGCCAAATTCGACAATCTTGCCCAAATACATAACCGCAATAACATCGCTGATATACCTAATCATCGCTAAGTCGTGGCTAATAAAAATATAAGTCAGCCCTAAGTTTTTGCGCAGATCAATCAATAGATTCATTACTTCGGCGCGAACGGAAACATCGAGGGCTGAGACAGGCTCATCTAAAACCAGCAATTTAGGCTCAGCCGAGAGGGCTCGAGCGATACAAACACGCTGACGCTGTCCACCAGAAAGTTGATGCGGGTAGCGACTTCTTAAATCAGGATCAAGACCCACCATGACTAGAAGCTCGGTAACTCGATCGGTAATTTTATCTTTTGCAACTAAGCCATGGACTTCGATTGCTTCAGCAATTGAATATTCGATTTGCTGACGTGGATTAAGGGAAGAGTAAGGATCCTGGAATACCAACTGCACTTGTGAATGATGGGATTTCAAACGATCTTTAGCTTTATTATCAATTACTTTGCCGTCCCAAGTGATCGAGCCAGCTGATGGAACTTCTAGGCCAACCACTGCTCGGGCAAGTGTTGACTTGCCGCAACCACTTTCACCAACGATGCCTAGAGTTTGGCCAACTTCAACTTTGATTGAAACCCCATTTAAAGCATTAATCGTTGTGCCAGAAGCTCGATTTAGATAACGCTTTTCGACATTAACAATATCTAGAGACATTACTTATCTCCCATCGGATGAAAGCAAGCTACTGATTTTTCTAGAGTGCCGATTAATTTTGGCGAAGATGAAGTGCATTCGGCTGTTGCTTTAAAACAGCGAGGCGCAAATGCACAAGTATTGCCAACTAGCCAAGGTTTTTGCGGAACTCCAGGGATAGAAGTTAAGCGCTTACGAGATTTATCAGTTCGTGACGGCAAGGATGAAAGCAATCCATGTGTGTAAGGATGCTGCGGATTAGTAAAGATCTCTTGAACCGTGCCAGCTTCGACAATATTTCCGGCATACATAACAATTAAGCGGTCTACTAAGTTGGCTACCACACCTAAATCATGCGTAATCCAAAGCATAGACATGTCACGTTTGCGTCGCTGCTCAGAGACAAGTGCCAATATCTGCTGCTGAATAGTTACATCAAGTGCGGTAGTTGGTTCGTCGGCAATTAATAATTTAGGTGAGAGCAGCAAAGCCATTGCGATCATGACGCGCTGGCGCATTCCGCCGGAAAACTCGTGCGGATAGCTCTCCATCGCCCGTTCCACTTGCGGAATACCTACTTCGCGTAGGGCGGCCTCAACTCGAGCCACTGAACTGTCATCTAATTTTTCATGCGATTCAATTACTTCTAATAGTTGTCGACCCAACTTCATAACTGGATTAAGTGCCGTCATTGGATCTTGATAAACCATTGAGATGTCTGATCCACGTAAGTTTCGCATGGTTTCTGGATCAGCCTTAGTTAAGTCAGTTCCATTAAATTCTATTGAACCTCCAGCAATCCCAACGCCTCGTGGAAGTAAACCCAGGATCGAGAGCGCAGTAAGAGTTTTTCCGGAACCACTTTCGCCAACAACTCCAACAGCTTCGCCAGGCATAATTTCAAAAGAAACACTATTTACTAGAGAACGTGGGTCTTGCACCGTTGAAATTCCAAGACCGCTTACGGAGAGAAGTGGTTTACTCATGAACTTCTCCGTGCTGGATCAAGTGCATCACGTAAGCCGTCGCCAACTAAATTTAGTCCAACTACTACGATAGTAATAAATGCTGATGGGAAGAAAAGCGCCCACCAAGCAAAAGCTGCAATAGGTTGTGCTTCAGAAACCATTAAGCCAAGTGAGGCATTAGGTGGTTGAGTTCCGAGTCCCAAGAAACTTAGCCCTGATTCAGTCAAGATCGCCCATGAAAGAGATAGAGCAATCTGGACGACGATTGGCGCAGTTACATTAGGCAAAATATGTTTACGCAGAATTCGAAGGGAAGAGAAACCTAAGATACGAGTAACTTTTACGTAATCCATCTCTTTAACTGTCAACACTGGCCCTCGTGCAACTCGAATAAAAATCGGGGTGTATACAACAGCAATTGCCAATGATGTTTGGTACCAAGAGTTTCCAAGGGTGCTAACAATCGCAAGTGCCAAGAGAATTGCTGGAAAAGCGAAAATTACATCGCTCAAACGCACTATTAGCTGATCAAACCAACGACCTAAATAACCGCTTAAAATGCCGAGAATTACCCCAAAAAATGCGGCAATTGATACGGCCGATACCGAAACTGTAAGCGATCGACGCATTCCATCTAATGAGCGCGAAAATATGTCACGGCCAAATTCATCAGTGCCAAACCAGAAATTTGAACTTGGACCTTGCATTGCAAACTCAACATTTTGTTCAAGCGGATCATGTGGCATCCATCCAAAAACCGCACAGATAGAAACTATCACCATGAATAGCAGCAAAACCGCACCAACAACCCCACTGGTACTTTGTAAGTAATAGTGCAGTCCGCCTTTTGGCTTTAATGGATCACGTTTCATTTTTTGATCCTTGGGTCAATTTTGCGGTAAATCAAATCAGTTATCACATTAATCGTGATGAATAAGATGGCAAAAACCATCACACTGCTTTGCACTGTGGCATATTCACGTTTGGTAATTGCATATAGAACTTGTCGACCCATGCCTGGCAAGGAGAAAATGTTTTCGACGATCACGGCGCCGCCCAATAAGTACCCGAACTGAATTCCAGTCATTGTCACGATCGGGATTAATGAGTTTCGCAAAACGTGACGAGATTGAACTTTGCGAGGGCTTACACCTTTGCCGGTAGCGGTTCTAACGAAATCTTTATCAACTGTTTCCAATAACGCAGATCTGGTTGTGCGCATGACAGGTGCGGCCACAGCAATTCCAAGTACTAGACCTGGAAATAACATCTGCTGCAAATTCATCCAAGGGTCTTCCCAGAGCCGCACAAACTCATAGCCATTTGGGAAGTAATGAAACTTATTTGCCATGATTGTTACGATTGCTGTGCTGAGCACAAAACCTGGCACAGCCAAAGCCATGAGCCCGAATAGTTGTCCGGCAAAGTCGCTAATACTGCCAGGCTTGCGCGCGCTGAATGTTCCAACCGCGATGCCCATCACTACGCCTAAAATGGTGCCAATTAAGGCTAATTCGATGGTTACTGGCAGGGACTTGGCAGTTAGTGAAGCAATTGAAATACCGGTGGAATATGAATAACCCATATTTCCAGTCAAGAAACTCTGCATCCAGGAGAGGTACTGCATTGGCAAAGACTTATCGATACCGTAATAAACCTTTAGATCAGCAATTTGCTCCGGTGTTAAAACACCGGTTTCAATACCGAAAGCGCCAACAATTGAATCACCGGGAATAACTCGTAGAACTAAGAAAACAAATATTGAAATACCGAAAAGTGTGGTGAAAATGCTTCCAATACGTAAAACAAAAGTCGAGAGAAAGATTCGGGATATTCTCTCACCGAAAGACAATTGGCACTCCTAATTTAGATAACTTAGAAAATTTAAGAGTAAGGAGGCGGGTACTAATACCCGCCTCCTTACCTACTTAACTTAGTTTTACTTTAGATCTACTACGCGAAGCTCAATCAAAGATCCTGTAGCTAGCGGAATAAAGCCAGTTACATTCTTAGCTGCTGCACGATACTCATATGGTGCAAACAACCAAATCCAGACTGCATTGTTCTCGAGTTCTTCTGAGATCTGCTTGTAAATAACCTTGCGCTCAGCCGCACGACCTGTTGCCTTACCCTTTAGGAATAAAGCATCCAAAGTTGCTGATGAATAACCAGCTACCTTGTTCAAGTTACCGGTTGATGGGAAATAACGTGTGTACATCGTATCTGGATCGATACGACCACCATTATTTGCAACTGCTGCTGCAAAGTCACCAGCTAGCCATCGAGATACGTATGTTGCGTTATCAAGAATGTCTAGTTCTAGGTTGATTCCAACCTTGGCAAGCTGTGCCTTCAGATTCTGTGCTGTGCCAGATGCTGTTGCGTACTGAGTTGGTGAAACGATTGCCTTGATTGTCAATCCATCTGCGTAGCCAGCATCAGCTAAATACTTCTTAGCTTTGGCTAGATCAACCTTTGGACATGGGCGATCATTTGGATCTGAAGCATAAGCAGGGCTGGTAATTGGACCAACTACCTTGGCTTCGCCAGATGCTGCAGTCTTAACTACTTCATCACGGTTAATTGCGCACTGCAAAGCTAGACGTACTTCTAGTTTGTTAAGTGGCGCAACGCGAGCATTTAATTGTAGCGTTACATAACCCAAACCAGGGGTGCGATACAAATTGAGATTCTTTCCAACTTGAAGCGCAACTGTTGGGCTAGTAATTACTGAGAACTGAATTGTTCCGGCATTTAATGCAGCCAAAATTGAGGCTTCAGTTGGAATAATGCGGAAAGTAACAGTGTCTAATTTAACTGGAGCTTTCCAGTAGCTAGCGTTCTTTTCTAACTTGACTGATTGACCTGGTTCCCATGAAACATACTTGAATGGACCAGTTCCGTTAACAGTCTTACCAATTTTGTTAGCTGCAATGTCATCGCTTGAAAGCATTGCCATGTTTACGCCATCAAGTGCTGCCAAGATTGGCGCATTTGGAACGCTTAACTTAATCAATACTGATAAACCAGAACCTGTTATTGAAGTAATCGTGGCAATATTTGCACGAGCTGCTGCAGCGGTCTTGGTGTCAAGAATGCGGTTTAGTGATGCCTTAACATCTTCAGCATCAAATGTTGAACCGTCATGGAACTTTACGTTCTTGCGAAGCTTCAAGCGAAGTTCGGTTGAATCTGCGTTAAAACCCCAAGATGCTGCTAGGCCTGCACGAATATCAAGTTTTGGTCCAACTTCAACTAGTGATCCGTAAACCAGACCAAGCGCGCGAACTGTCGAAAAACTTGTCGCGGTATGTGGATCCAACTTATCGATATCAAGAGTCACGCCAATTGCTAAATCTTTTGTTGCGGCTTGTGCTGGCGCAACGAATGCAACGCCAGCAACCATCGCGGTACTGATACTAAATATTGCGAACTTCTTACTTAACTTCACCTTTTCTCCTTCCAAGGATGAATCCGGTTGGACCCATGCGGTGAAAAAAACCTTCAGGGATTTCCCCGACCCGTGAAAATTATCGGTAGAAAGAGGCTAGGTCAAGCGTAACTGGGTAACGGTTTGGCTACGTTTTCGTTATGCAAGCGTTGAGAACTAGCCCTCGGTAAGCGCTTGGCGAATTCGATTTTGAGAAGCAGATAGTCGTTCTTTAGCAGAACTAGCATCAACGTTTAACAAAAGCATCAATATTGCGACCTTGACTTCATGCCCTGATTCAGTAAGCGCTGCTGCTGAGGCCGCCCTAGTTGCACCGGTTGCTTTTTCAATAATTCGAATTGCTCGATCTTGCAGCTTTTCATTGCTGATTTGAAGATCAACCATCAAATTTCCAAATGTTTTGCCAAGGCGAACCATCGTCACTGTCGAAATCATATTAAGGACTAACTTCTGGGCGGTGCCAGATTTCAATCTAGTTGATCCAGCCAATAACTCAGGGCCCGAATCAACATCTAATGCATGCGCACTTCGTTTTCCGGCTTCTGAATTTGGGTTACAGGTAATAGCAATAGTTAAAGCACCAACTGAATTTGCGTAATCAAGTGCACCAAGAACATACGGCGTGCGACCACTTGCAGCAATTCCAACTACACAATCTGTTGCCTTCAAATTTATTGATTTTAGATCAGCAATACCAAGTTCGGGGCGATCTTCAGCACCTTCAGCAGGTAAACGCAGCGCGGAATCTCCGCCAGCAATAAATGCAACAACTTGGTCAGTACTGACCGAAAAAGTTGGCCCACATTCTGCAGCATCAAGAACACCCAAGCGCCCGGATGTTCCGGCGCCTAAATAAACTAAGCGACCACCTTGCAACATGCGATCTACGACTGCATCAATTGCTTTTTCAATACGCGGCAAAATTGCATTTACAGCTTTAGGTACTTCGGTATCGCTCTCGTTCATTGCTTGCAAGAGTTCAGAGATAGACATGACATCGAGTAATTGGAACTTTGCATCAACTTGTTCAGTGCGCAAAAGTCCTAGCTCTGGTTCATTTTGATTAATTGTCATTATCGCCTCTCTAGTGCGATAAGAATAGGCAGAGAAAAGGTCAATAAACAACTACTCTTCGACTAGATTCTTGACCTGACTACTTCAAGGCCATAAGTTTGCTGAGTGATCATCTCTGCAGCCACTGTGCTTATGGATCAAGAACTGCATAAAGAGGTATGGCTTGAGATTGAAGATGGCCTAATTCGCTCAATTAATCGTGGAACCACACCGGAATATGATTTTCGATATGACGGAATATTGATCCCAGGTTTCGTAGATATTCATTGCCATGGTGGCGGAGGCAAATACTTCGCAAGCCAGACCGATTCGGAAATTGCTCAAGTAATTGCTACTCATCGCGCTGGCGGAACTGTTGCCGGTTTAGCGAGTTTAGTTACCGAGCCAATTCCAAACTTAATTTCACAAATCAAGCGCTTAGTTCCATTTGCGCAGCGCGGGGAAATTGCCGGCATTCACCTAGAAGGGCCATATCTCTCCCATGCTCGTTGTGGAGCACATGATCCAAATCTATTGCGCACCCCAACAATTGCTGAAGTCCAAACTTTGCTTAATGCGGGTCAAGGTTTTATCAAGATGATTACTATCGCACCCGAACTAGATGGCGCTCTTGAAGTAATTGAGCACTTGTCCAAATCAGGGGTGATTGCTGCAATAGGTCATTCGCAATCTGATGCAGCGACTGCGCAAGCCGCTATTGATCGCGGCGCCAGCGTAGTTACACATTTCAATAATGCCATGCCAAAAGTTGTTGATGGCCCGGGCACTATGTCGAGTGCGGTAATTGGTGAATTACGTGTCAGCCTGGAATTAATCCTTGATGGTGAGCATGTAGCAACCCAAATCGTGCGAAATGTTTTTGAAGCTGCACCCAATCGAATTGTGATGGTTACCGATGCCATGTCTGCGGCTGGATCAACCGATGGAACATACAAAATCGCAGATCTAGAAGTCACTGTAAAAGATGGCGTCGCTCGTTTAGCTTCAAATGGTTCGCTTGCCGGCAGTACTTTGACGATGGCAAAAGCCTTTAACCACGCCTTAAATGAGATCGGAATCAGCATTACCGAGGCAGTTCATGCCGCATCAACGCTTCCCGCACTTATTTTGGGTCGTTCTGACTTAGGCGAAATTGCAGTTGGCAAAAGCGGTTTGTTAAACCATTTAGCTAAAAACGGCGAGATCACACCAATTAAATGTTAATTCGCCCAGCCACTAAAGCTGATTTACCAGCCATCATGCAGTTGATTCATGATCTTGCTTTGTATGAAAAAGCACCCGAGCAAGTAGAAACTAATGAAACTGAAATTGGTGCGGCCCTATTTGCCGATGAGCCAAAAGTATTCTGTTCAATTGCTGACCTTGATGGCGAAGTTGTCGGAATTGCGATTTGGTTTCTTAATTTTTCTACTTGGCAAGGCAAGCATGGTATTTATTTAGAAGATCTATTTATTAAGCCAGAGCATCGCGGAAACGGTTATGGCTTAGCAATGCTTAAACACTTAGCCGCGATTTGTAACGAACGCGGATACGGTCGCTTTCAATGGTGGGTGCTCGATTGGAATACTCCTGCAATTGAGTTTTACAAATCGCAAGGCGCAGTCGCCATGGATGAATGGACTGTTTACCGCGTTAGCGGAGAAGCGCTAAAACAGCTCGGTAGTTAGAGTTCAGCAGAAATTAAGCAGTTGGTGTTTCTGCTAAATCTTCTGGTGAATCTGGCGTAATCGCTTTTGGCGAACCAGTGAAAGTAAATTTCGCATCTGCGCCTTCACCCTCAACATCAACCACAATAATTTCGCCAGCCTTTAATTCGCTAAACAAGATTCGCTCTGAGAGTGAATCTTCGATTTCACGTTGAATTGTGCGACGCAGTGGACGTGCACCTAGAAGTGGGTCATAACCGCGCTGAGCCAAGAGATCCTTAGCTGCAGGTGTTAATTCGATACCCATATCTTTTGCTTGTAAGCGATCGTCAAGGTTCTTGATCATCAAATCTACGATCTGAATAATCTGATCCTTTGTTAACTGGTGGAACACAACAATGTCATCGATACGGTTGAGGAACTCAGGGCGGAAGTGAGTCTTAAGTTCGTCGCTTACCTTGCCCTTCATGCGCTCATAATTTGTTTGATCATCATCGCTATTAGC
>CAZFZK010000027.1:0-11349 GCA_964523605.1 uncultured Candidatus Planktophila sp.
GGTAACAGCGCGGCCAAGTGGTGTGGTGTTGAAATATTGCTTTCCGCCTGAGCGAATGTGGAATGCTCCACAAGCAATAGCTGCTAAACCTTCTTCGACAAGCGCGGTCTTGCAATCAACCAATCGTGAAATTTCGGCGCCATATTCTTTTGCGCGGTCTGGAACTGAGTCAATATCAGGTTCGTCGTATTGGCCAAGATCTGCGGTGTACGTGCAAGGCACCGCACCTTTGGAACGCATCCAGGCAACAGCGACTGAGGTATCGAGACCGCCAGAAAAGGCGATTCCGACTCGTTGACCAACTGGAAGCGAGGCTAAGACTTTAGACATGGGAATATCTTAACTGATGTAGCTACATCCTTGATCCGATGCAAAGTATCCTTCTTTTAACCAGTTAGAAATGAGATCAAAAATGAGCGCAATTTCGAGAGCAAATCGCATAATCGCCGAAAGAATCACTAGCGGAGTAAGCACAATGTGGTGTGCCTATATCTTCGCAGCCATTGCACTAATTTCATTGCCGAATGCAATTAAATCTCATGACACGATCGTTATTGTTTCATGGGTTGCTCAAACATTTTTGCAGTTGGTTCTGCTCTCGATAATCATGGTCGGACAAAACGTGCAATCTGAAAGCGTTTCTAAACAAATTTCTGAGACTCATACGGCTGCAATTGGCGAATTTGAATTAGCGAAAGAAGCACGAGCTACTGCGGCGGAAGAATTGGTAGAACTAAAAAAGATTTCAAGTGAGATACATCGGATTCTGCTCGATGTCGAATCAAGAATGGCTGGGTAGCCTACCTTCTGAAAAATCGTTATCAATCTGAGATTAAGCGCCTGCGTTACATTTCTCCCTTGCCTTGATGACAAACTGTCCTAAAGTTAGGTTTTACCCATGACTTCGCTCGCCGCAACTGATAGCAATTGGTGGCAAGAGGCCGTTATTTATCAGATTTACCCACGTTCATTCTTTGATAGCAATGGCGATGGCGAAGGCGACTTGTCTGGAATTACACAGAAACTTAACTACGTCGCCGATCTTGGTGTGGATGCCATTTGGTTAAGCCCGTTTTACACCTCTCCAAATAAAGATGGTGGTTATGACGTTGCAGATCCACGCGATGTTGATCCACGTTTTGGAAATTTAGCTGATGCCAAGTTAATGATTAATAAGGCACATGAGCTCGGCTTAAAAGTTTTGGTAGATATCGTGCCAAACCATTTTTCCGCCGAACATGATTGGTTCAAAGCGGCTCTAAAGGCTGCTCCTGGATCAAAGGAGCGTGAACGTTTCCATTTCTACGACGCAAAAGCTGATGGAACTCCCCCGAATAACTGGATCTCACTTTTTGGCGGGCCAGCTTGGACACAAGTTTCCGATGGTCAGTACTACCTACATCTCTTTGATTCATCGCAGCCTGATTTGAATTGGGAAAATCCCGAAGTTGATGCTGACTTCAAAGAAACCATCTCGTTTTGGGTGAAAATGGGCGCCGATGGTTTCCGCATTGATGTTGCTCATGGCTTAGCAAAAGAAAATATTCTCACCGATCATCATGATCCGAAAGGGCTTTCAGATGCACTTCGGATAGATATTGATATGGACGTTAGTAAGCGCGAGAAATTACTGGCTTCGGTTCCGTATTTTGATCGAGCTGGTGTTCATGAAATTTACCGCAGTTGGCGTAAACATTTTGATTCCTTTGATAAACCGATCATGGCAGTTGCCGAAGCATGGGTTCATCCTCCAGTAAATGGAGTCGCATACGTTCGACCTGATGAGCTCCACCAGATCTTTAATTTTGATCTATTGATTGCGCCATTTGACGCCAAAACTTTATTCAAGTTGATTAATAACACCATCGAGATGCTTAGAAATGTTGGCGCTAACCCAACATGGGCAATTAGCAATCATGATTCTCCTCGAGTTGCGTCCAGAATAGGTAGCGATGAAGCACGAGCACTCGCGCTATTTCTCTTCGGCCTTCCCGGCTCTTGTTATGTATACAACGGCCAAGAACTTGGTTTACCAGATGCTGAACTAGCTGACAGTGATCGACAAGATCCGGTCTTCTTTCGCACCAATGGCGAAGCTAAAGGTCGTGACGGTGCTCGCGTACCAATGCCTTGGTCTGGCAACACAACTCCCTTTGGTTTCTCAACCGGAAAGCCATGGCTACCTTTGCCTTCTAATTGGAAAGACTTAACTGTCGAGTCTCAAATCCGCGAAAAGGAAAGTTCACTTTGGCTTTACCGAAACGCACTTTCCCAGCGAACTAAACTTTTAAGTGGTGCCCATGATTTCACTTGGGATGTAAACAGAATTGAAGAAGGAATTTTGGGCTTCACCCGCGGTGGAATTCAGGTTTATTTAAATACAGGAGACCAAACAGTAAATCTGCGAGCAAGCGAAATTATTCTTACATCTGGCGGATCGCCAGCCTGCGAAAATGGTGAGGTAGAACTCATGCCTAAGCGCGCCATCTGGTTTAAGCGCTAACTAATTAAAAAGGTGTGGAAAGATTCGCGCCATGATTAGTAACTCGGAATGGCTTATCACAGTACTTGCCTTGAGCGTAGTAATTCTCTTTGACCTAACTCTGGCAATCCTTCGCCGACATAAAGAAACCTCCATTAAAGAGGCAACTATTTGGACCCTTATTTATGTTGGCTTAGCAATCCTTTTCGGTTTGTTTTTGCCTAACTGGGCCTCAAAGAGCGCCAGTGAAGAATTTTTCGCTGGCTGGCTAACTGAGTATTCATTATCAGTAGATAATATTTTCATATTTGTAATCATTTTAGCTAAATTGAAAATCGAGAAAGAGAAACAGCAATTAGCACTGCTATACGGAATTCTAATCGCAATAGTTTTGCGCGTCACGTTAATCTCAATCGGTGCAGCGGTAATTGCTAAGTTTGCCTGGGTCTTCTTTATCTTTGGTGCATTCTTGCTTTATACAGCTTGGCATCTTTTCGTGGAAAATGATGAAGAGAAAGAGTGGAAAGAGAATAGGTTAATTACCAAGCTTCGTAATAGAGGCGCAAGTTCGTTCACGATTGCCTTGGTAGCTCTTGGCGTTACTGACTTGATCTTTGCTCTTGATTCGATTCCGGCTATCTTCGGCCTAACCCAAAATGTCTACGTCGTTATCACAGCAAATATTTTTGCTTTAATGGGGCTAAGGCAACTCTATTTCTTAATTGGTGGCTTGATGTCGCGCCTTATCTACTTAGGAAAAGGTTTAGCCGTAATTTTAGCTTTCATTGGCGTGAAATTATTATTTGAGGCTTTCCACGGCATCTCGGTTCATGAAATCGCGAGTGTCAAGATCCCTCATATAAGTATTGCCGTTAGCCTTTCTTTCATTATTACAACACTCTTGATCACTACTGTGGCCAGCTTGGTAGTTTCAGGTAGAAAGAAAGGTAATTGATTGCTATCAACTTCTGATTGGGTCTTAACTATTGGTTTCTTACTCTTTATAGTTGGACTTGATCTAGGTATAGCTATTTGGCGACGTCAGAAAGAGACCTCGATGATCGAGGCATCTATTTGGACGGGTATTTACTTATCGATGGCATTGGTATTTGGTGCGCTACTACCCCACTGGGCATCAAATCAAGGCCAGAAAGAATTCTTTGCCGGCTGGTTAACTGAATACGCATTATCGGTAGATAATATTTTCGTCTTCATCATAATTCTGGCTGCCTTACGAATCGAAAAAAACAAACAGCAGCTTGTTCTCCTGCTTGGAATTTTGCTGACAATTGCTATCCGAGGATTGTTGATTCCACTAGGTGCGGCTTTGATCTCTAAATTCTCAAGTATTTTCTTCCTATTCGGAGCTTTCCTGATTTATACCGCATATAAATTGGCAAAAGAAAGCGATGCCGAAGAAGACGAATGGAAAGAGGGCAAAGTTGTTATGGCTCTTAAGAAACGGGGAGTTGGAACTTTTGCAATTGCCCTAGTTTCCCTCGGCTTAACTAACTTAGTATTTTCACTAGATTCGATTCCTGCAATCTTTGGCCTGACAAAAGATCCATACATCGTTACTACTGCCAATGTTTTTGCACTTATGGGTCTTCGCCAACTTTACTTTTTGCTAGAAGGATTGCTGACTAGGTTGGTATTCCTATCTAAAGGATTATCAATAATTCTGGGTTTCATCGGCATAAAGATGATTTTTGAAGCACTTCATGGAATCGAGATAGATCAAGTTTTCGGAGTTCAAATTCCGGAAATTTCACTTGAGGTTAGCTTAGGCACAATTGTTGGCATCTTGATTATTACAACAGTTGCGAGCCTTACTGCAACCAGAAATGATGGCTCAGAGATTATTTAGATCTACTGCTCGATCTCGTAATGTGTCACGGCCGTGCTCTTTAGCGCGTTCATGAACTTTGCGGATCTGTAGTTCAAAGCTGGCAATTGCTTTATCAAATGCTGCTACGCCGTTGAATTCTGCCGCCTCGGCACGCAGAAGCGGGCCAGCGCCACGTGAAGTTATCACGACTCTGTGATCGTGTTTGCCTTGTCGTGGATTTTTCTCTTCAATAACTTCAACTTCAACTCGCTCAATTTTTACATGAAATCTTGCTAACGCTTTTAGTTTTTCGTTAACAATTCCTTTGAAATCTTCGGCAACCTGGGCATTTCTCAACTGAATGATAATTTCCATGTATCTACTTTGGCACTAAGTGCTTCGCAATGGAAGTACTAAAGCGGCAATGCTAATGTGGCGAGCGTTAACCCTAGGGCCAGTGCAGTTGACTGTGCCAAAATTGTTAGCGCAGTCTTTCGATCAGCTTTCTTCGAAATTGGATCTGAGACTCGTGAAATCTGCCCAAGGCCACCGAAGTTGAAAGTTCCCATTAATCCATAAGCTAAACAAAACTTCTTGCGAGATTGCACAAATCCAATTGAAAAAATCATTAATGGAAGGAATAGTGAAAAGCGGGCACTTCGTGCGGCATCGGTTCCAATTAGTCCAGCTAAAGATGTTGCTGAAATTATCGCACCTGCCAGAGCCACAACCTGGCGGCGGCGAACTTCACCTTTACCAATATTGCAACTTCCAGGAATATATTCTTGGCTCAATTAAGCTACTTCAGATTCTTCTTCATCGATCCAGGCATCAACTTCGGTCTCATCTTGCTTGTCTACCCAAGAGAGAAATGAACCGATGGCACGAAAAGCCAAAAGAGCAACGCCTACTACCCCGACGAAACGCTTTATGGCTTTGAACATAAGTTAAAAATACTCCACTTAGTTAAATTTTGTCTAATGAATCTGTGATGTCATCCCATAGGTCATCGACATCTTCACAGCCAACTGAGAATCGGATCAAGGATTCGGAGATCTTATGGCTCTCGGTAGCCCAACGACGCCGGCGTTCCCACATAGATTCAACGCCACCAAGGCTTGTTGTATTGGTAATTACCTTTGCGCTCTGGGTAACCAAGTCAGTTGAATCAGCATCGCAAACTAATTCAAATGAAATCATGGCGCCGAAGCCTGGGTAACGTACTTTGCTCACTTTGGCATGGCCAGACAAGCGTTTTGCGAGTTCCTTGGCATTTGCTTCGGCTGCTCTAAATCGCAATGGGAAAGTTCTAATGCCACGAAGAGCTAGCCAAACTTCAAATGGGCCGGGAATCGCACCACTTAATTTGCGCACATCGCCTAAGCGTTTATAAAGAGCCGGATCGTTGGTTGAAACAGAGCCCAAAATTACATCGCTATGGCCAGCAAAATATTTTGTCACGGAGTGCATTACAAAATCTGCCCCAAATTCCAGTGGCTTCTGAGTTAACGGAGTTGCCAGTGTATTATCAACCGCAACGCCAACGCCTAACTTCTTTGCCCCTGCAATAATTGTTTTTAGATCAACATTTTCTAGAGCTGGATTCGTTGGTGACTCCAACCAAAGTAGTGCTGCTCCTTTAGCCGCCTCTAGAACTGCGGCAGTATTTGTCGCTTCAACAAAACGAACTTCAAGGCGACCGCTTTCGTGATAACCCTTTAACAGGGCAGCAATGCCTTGGTAGCCTTCGTCGGAAAGTACAACTGGTGCACCAATTGGAAGTAAATTAAAAATTGCAGTTGCTGCGGCTTGGCCCGATGCGAAAACTAAAGTCTGTCCACCTTCGAGAGCGCTTATCGCAGTTTCTAAGGCCGTCCAAGTTTCATTTCCGTAACGGCCATAACCAATTGGACCGCCGGCATGAAATGTTGAATTAAGCGCGATTGGCGGATTTAGTTCACCATCTGGTGCGGGAACAGGTCTACCAGCACTAATCGCAAGTGTTTCAGGCTTTAACTTTTTATCTAAACTCATGCCTGAAAGCCTATTACTTTTTTACTTACCAAGAACGGCCATTGCCGCATTATGGCCAGGGATTCCGCTTACTCCCCCGCCTCGCTGCGCACCTGCGCCACAAATAAAGATACGTGGATCATCAGTTTCTACGCCCCAGCGTCGACTATCTCCATCTTCTCGAAATGGGAAAGTTAGATCACTATGGAAGATATTTCCGCGCGGCAATGAAATTGCTTCCTCTAAATCCAAGGGAGTCTTGGCTTCTATACAAGGTGAACCATCACTATTGCGAGCGATGATTTCAGAGACTGGATCAACTAAATACTTATCTAATTCAGCGATGAAACCGGCTAGTGCAGCGGACTTAGTCGCTTCATTATCGGCATCGAAAAGTTCAGCTGGTGTGTGTAAGCCAAAGAGAGTCAGAGTTTGATAACCAGCGGCTTGTAACTCGGGACTTAGAATTGATGGGTCGGACAAAGTGTGGCAATACATTTCAGATGGGAAACAAGTAGGTAACTTTCCGCCCTTGCTCTCTTGGTAAGAAGTTTCGAGCTGGGAAAATTTCTCACTGATGTGGAAGGTTCCGGCAAATGCTAATTCAGGCGCAATACCGCTCTTTAATCTAGGCATTTTCTTTAACAGCATATTAATTTTAAATTGCGCACCCGACAAACTTACTGGCTTGGGTTTGTTGCGCAGCTTAGCTAGAACTTGCGGAGCAGCATTTGAGAGCAAATGACTGGCCACAAACTCTTCACCATTTTCTATTATTGCGGTAACTGAATCTGCGTTACTTTCAATTGAAGTGACTTTGCAATTAGTACGGATCTCAACCCCAGCGGTGCGAGCAACTCGTTCTAGCTCTTTAACTAGAGCGCCCATGCCGCCTTTAGGAACTTTCCATTCGCCAGTGCCATTTCCAATCAAGTGATAGAGAAAACAAATATTGGCCAACATGTCATCGGCTGATACATGGGTTCCGATTAGTGCATCAGTTAGAACGACACCTTTAACTAAATCACTCTTAAAACGAGTGTTAATGATTTCACCAATTGGCGCTTCAATTAAATAATCCCAAATCTTGGGCAAATCAATTGCTGCCTTGAGTTCGCTACGACTTTTTAGTGGTTGCAACATATAAGGCGCGATCCGTTCGGCAAACTTTGCTACTTCACCATAGAACTGCTGCCAAGCTTTTGAATCTTCCTCACCATCTGGAAGCGAGGCGAAGGAATCGGCGGTGGCTTGATCCCATTGGCGCGAAATATAAAGTCCAGCCCCATTTAAATCAGGGGTATATGACGAAACTGTGCGAGGCACGGTAACAAAATTGAGCCCCAAGTCGCTAACGATTTGATCTGGTAACAAAGCCACTAAATACGAATACCGCGACAAACGAGCATCAAATTCAGGAAAAGCTCTGACGCTTGCTGTGGCGCCTCCGATTTCATCATTTGCTTCAAGAATTACCACGGATTTTCCGGCTTTAGCTAAATAAGTTGCGGCTACTAAACCGTTGTGGCCACCGCCAATTATCACAACATCTTTAGTAACCGTACTCATAACTATGCCTCAAGTCGTTTAGTTGAATTACGTACTACTAGCGTGGTTGGAAGAACTAATGAGGGCACCTCGGCATTAGGTTTACGTAGTCGTTCCATGATTGACCAAGCAGCCATTTCGCCCATCAACTGAACTGGCTGTTCGATAGTTGTTAGATCAGAATATTCCGACATTTCATGGCCATCAAAACCAATTATTGAAATGTCATCAGGAACACTTAATCCGTGACGCCTAGCTGCCTGCATGGCGCCGAATGCCATTTCATCTGATTCGCAGAAGATTGCAGTTGGTCGGTTAGGTCTGGCCAATAAATCATCCATCGCACGTGAGGCAGTATTCATAGTGAAGTCACCGTGTACTTCACGTGAAGGCAACCATTCCAAACCGTTCTCGGCTAAGACTTGTAAAAAGCCACGTCGACGATCTTGTGGCACCGAAAAATTAAACGGATCATCAGGTCGGCCCGACATTAAACCAATTTGTTTATGGCCTTGGTTTACTAGATGTTGAGTTGCAGTTCTAGCTCCAGCAACATCGTCGATCTTGATACTTGCACAATCTTTATGTGCCATGCCGACGAGGGCAATTGGAATTCCTAAACTGAGCATCGAGGCAAACTCTTCTTCAGTTGGCGGCAAGCTAATAACAATTAGCGCATCTACGCGACCTTTTAGCAATTGATGCTGGAATAAACGTTCGCGACCTTTCATCTGGCTAAAGTTGTATAGCAATAGATCAAGACCAGCCTCACGAAGAGCCTGTTCGGCGCCATTAATTACTTGAGCGAAATACCAACGTGAAATATATGGAGCAACTACGCCAACGCTGTTGGTACGACCAGGTCGAAAACGTTCGCCCTCACCAGTCAATGAGTAATTTAATTTTTGGGCAGCTGCCTCAATTTTGGCTCGAGTTTGCGGGTTCACATGCTCAAGGCCGCGAAGCGCGCGCGATACGGTGGCAGTTGAAACGCCAGCTTCAGCTGCAACTTCCTTGATTCCAGCCATCTTCTCCTCGATCTTTCTGCAAGAGACTGTAAATTCCTGCAACAACTGTAAAAAATAGGCCGTAACACTCAAAAAAGCAATAGATTTTAAGTAATTAGGGCTACTTTAGAGTTATGACTAATCAAATTCAGACTTTAATTCAAGTAGAGCTCGAAGACCGTAACCGTTTGACTGCGCTCTTTCGTCTCATAATCGTAGTTCCGGTTGCGATCTATTTCAGTGCATTTGCGATCGAATCAATCGCCTCTGATAACTGGAGTTATAGCTTGGGCGGTCTAATTATTGTGCCAACTATGTTGGCCTTGGTCTTTCGCGGTATCTATCCAAGTTATGCGCTTTCTTTTAATCACGCTTTGATTTCGTTAGAGACTCGCGTTAACGCATATGTGTTGCTTCTGACTGATGATTATCCTTCAATTGAGGAAAATGACATCGTTAAGATTACTTTTCCTGAAGTTGGTAATGGTTCAGGGCTAAGTAGAGTAAAACCACTATTTAAGTGGATTCTGGCTATTCCACTTTACGTCATGGGAATTATTTATCTAGTTTATGGAATTTTCTTAACTATATTTGCATGGTTCTCAATTTTATTCAGTGGTAAATATCCGGTTTGGTGCGCTGATGCCATGGTTGGAATTTTAGCTTTCTACAATCGAGTTTACGGTTATGCATTTATTTTAGTTACCGATGAATACCCTTCTTTCTCTTTGTAGCAACTAATTTTAGTAAATGCCCAGAGCGCCTATCGCACGTGCAAGAATGCAGCGGATTACCGCTGAAATTTCAGCTACCGATAAACGCTTTGCCAAAGTAATTAGTCAAAGTCCCCTCTGCAGCATTGGAAGTTCGGTCTCGCCTGAAAGTAACTTTCAGTCTTTGGTTTCTTCGGTAATCTCACAGCAGCTTGCGGTTAAAGCTGCCGAAACTATTCATGGCCGGTTAAATCAATTAGCTAAAGGACAGATAACTCCGGTGCGCATTGCGAAGTTAAGCGATGCTGCCCTGCGAGAAATTGGCGTCTCTGGCGCAAAAGCTAAATCAATTCAAGGTTTAGCTCAAGCTTCACTAACGGGTAGCGTGCCAATCGAAAATCTGCATGAACTAAGCGATGAAGAAGTTTTCACAGGACTAACTTCACTCTGGGGAATTGGCCCCTGGACAGTTGATATGTTCATGATGTTTCAATTACATCGCTTAGATATCTGGCCAACTGGTGATCTGGGAGTTCGCCGTGGCTGGGAAAGTATTCATAAACTTGCTGAGCAAATTGAGCCTAAAGCGCTTGATTTAAAGGGAGAGAAATTTCGCCCATATCGAAGCGTTGTCGCTTGGTACTGCTGGCGTCACTTAGATAATTTAAAGCAGGACAATTTAAAGCAGGACAATTTAAAATCGGATAATTTAAAGAAAACGAAAAAGTAGGCTAAATATCTTCCAAGATAAGTGATACCGAGTTTATGCACCAACGCTGATCAGTTGGTACGTCATAGCCTTCGCCTTCGAAAACATGGCCTAAGTGCGAGCCGCAGGCAGCACAGCGCACTTCGGTGCGAACTCTAGGCGCAAGCGAGCGATCTTCTATAAGTTCAACTGCATCATCAGCTGTTGGCGCATAAAAGGAAGGCCAACCACAACCTGAATGAAACTTGGTTTCGCTGCGGAAAAGTTCGGCAGCACATGCTTTACATTTGTAGACCCCGATTTTATCGGTGTCGGTGTATTCGCCAGTAAAAGGTCGCTCAGTTGCGGCATTACGTAGAACATCGTATGAAAGTGGATCAAGCTTTGCTTTCAGCTCTGTTTCATCTATTTTTACCGGGTAGTTATTTTCGCTCATTAGAGAACTACTCCCACTGGAAATGCAACGCCAGTACTTGAATGGCAGTCATATCCATTTGGGTTCTTCTGTAAATACTTCTGGTGATATTCCTCTGCCAAGTAATACTCGACACCATCTGCCAACAAGATTTCGGTAACGATGGAATCTAGACCAGCATTAGTTAAAACTTCTTGGTAAAGATCACGAGACTTAATAGCTTGAGTCAGTTGTTCAGGAGTAGTTGCATAGATTGAACTTCGATACTGAGTTCCAATATCGCCACCTTGTTGATTTAGTGAAGTTGGATCATGCATAGTCCAAAATTCTTCAAGTAAACGCTGATATGAAATCTGTTCATCATCGAATAGAACATGAACCATTTCGGCATGACCAGTTACTCCAGTACAAACTTGTTCATAACTTGGATTTGGACGAGTACCGCCCATGTAACCGACACTTGTTTCAATCACTCCGGCTAACTGCCAAAAACGACGCTCTGCGCCCCAAAAACAGCCTGTTGCAAAGTATGCACTCTGATTCATGACAATATTCTGGCAGTAAGCTCTCAAAATTGTCATTCGAGATCAAGTGCGATGGATACTTCCCAGCAATAATTAATAACTGCGCTACT
>CAZFZK010000027.1:11359-11973 GCA_964523605.1 uncultured Candidatus Planktophila sp.
AGAGCACCGCCCTCCGGAGGCGGGTGCACAGGTTCGAATCCTGTCGGGGGCACTGTTAATTGATAAAAAATTTATTGCAAGCGAGATAAATCACCTGTTATTCGGAAATCCCTTGCGTTATGTCCTTGTATTCGGGGTTCGAGCACGGGAGAATAAGCACCTTACGACTTAAAGCTCGTAGCAAGATCAAAATACTTAATTGGTACGGAACTGGATTCCGTACGCGAGATTTTAGGACAGGTGGTGGGAATTATGGATTGGCGTCATCAATCTGCTTGCCGCGATGAAGATCCAGAGCTTTTCTTCCCCGTCGGAAATACTGGTCCAGCCATTACCCAGATCGAAGAAGCGAAAAAAGTTTGCAACCGTTGCATTGTTAAAGATGCCTGCTTGGCTTGGGCTCTTGAGAGCGGTCAAGATGCCGGAGTTTGGGGCGGTTTATCTGAAGATGAGCGCCGTGCGCTTAAGCGTCGTGCAGCTCGTAATCGCGCTCGTCTGCAAGAACAACAAAACCAATTCTAAAGCGGGAACTCCAGGGTTGCTTGGGTTCCAGACTCCCCCGAAGTTAATTTAATTTGACCACGAAGTTCATTCTCGGTCAAAGTTCTCACAAT
>CAZFZK010000028.1:0-11909 GCA_964523605.1 uncultured Candidatus Planktophila sp.
GAAACTACGTGACACCAGTTCCAGCACAGCAACGACTAGGTCCACGTTGGTATACCGGCAGTGCAGATGCGATTTTGCAGAACTTCAATTTGATTCATGACGAAAATCCAAAGCACATTGTGGTTTTTGGTGCCGATCACGTATATCGCATGGATCCAAGTCAGATGTTTGACTTCCATTTAAGTACTGGCGCTGGCGTGACAGTTGCTGCGATTCGAATGAAACGTTCAGAAGCACATGAATTTGGAGTTATTGAATTAGCTGAAGATGGCGTAACAATTAAAGCTTTCCACGAGAAGCCAAGTGATCCACCTGCTATGCCTGGACACCCAGATCTTTCTTTGGTTTCAATGGGTAATTACATTTTCAAACGCGATGTAATGGAAGAAGCGCTAATTCTTGATTCTGAAGATTTGGAAAGTCGCCATGATCTAGGCGGAAACATTATTCCTATGCTGACTGCCAATGGCGTCGCAAAAGTTTATGACTTTGCCACAAATAATGTGCCAGGTGAAACTGAACGCGATAAGGGATATTGGCGCGACGTAGGTTCGATCGACGCGTATTACGAAGCACATATGGATTTAGTTTCCATTCATCCAATTTTTAATCTTTACAATCGCGAGTGGCCACTGCTCACTAATCCGCCATCATTGCCACCTGCCAAATTCAGTGAAGGCGGCCTGGCTCAAGATTCAATCGTAGGCGCAGGTTCAATTATTGTTGGCGGTCACGTAAACCGCACTGTTGCTTCATACGATGTACTTGTTGAGAAAGGTGCATTCGTAGATGGTTCAGTCTTGATGCCAAATGTTCGAATTGGTGATCGCGCGGTAATTCGAAATGCGATTCTAGATAAGAGCGTAATCGTTGACCCTGGTGCTCAAATTGGCGTAGATCTAGACCGTGACCGCGAGCGATTCACTTTGTCGCCAGGTGGAATTGTCGTTGTCGGTAAAGGCGTAAGAGTTACAGTTTAATTCGCTAGTTTATTTTAAGTCCAATTGGCTGTTCGATCACGTAGCTCTTGATATTTTGCAAATACATCGGGTGTTGATTTAGCGCTTACTTTATCTACTTCACCAAAATTCCAAATCGGTGCATCGGCACTTTCAGATAAGGCCCACGCTGCTTGACGTGCTGCACCGTCTGCCACATATTCACCTGCAGGTGGAATTAAAACTTCGCGACCAAATAGTGAACTTGCAATCTGCGCAACTGATAGATTTTTAGCAGCTCCGCCGATTAACAAAATGCGATTGACCGCAACACCTTGTGCTTCAAGTGCGCCAACTGCATCAACCAAGCCACAGAGCATTCCTTCGATCATGGCACGTGCGATATCTGCGGGATTTGAGTTTGTTAAGTTCATTCCGGCAAAGACACCAGTTGCATCAGGGCGATTAGGTGTGCGCTCACCTTCAAAATATGGAAGCAGAGTTAATCCATTAGCGCCAGCACTAGCTGAGAGTGCGAGGGTTGCTATTTCGTCATGGTTCTTACCTAATATCTTGCAGGCAGCATCGAGAATTCGGGCAGCATTTAGGGTGCAAACTAAAGGTAAGTAGCGCCCAGTTGCATCAGCAAAGCCAGCAACTAGACCAGCAGCATCATGTGTTGGAGTATTTGAAACCGAGAATGCAGTTCCACTTGTTCCAAGAGAGACAATGACATCGCCAGGTTGCGCGTTTAAACCAAGGGCAGCACCTGCGTTATCACCGGCACCTGCAGCAATTGGAATTCCGCCAAGTGTCGTGCCACCAAATTTATTTGGCGCAATTATTTTTGGTAAATAAATTTCGGAGTCATGCTTTAGCGCTAGATTTAAAATTTCATAACGATAGTGCGAAGTAGTTGGATCAAAATAACCAGTACCAGACGCGTCACTTCGATCAGTAAATAATTTTTCGAAATCTTTGCCACCTTGCAATTGCCAAGATAGCCAATCATGGGGGAGAGCAATAGCTGCAACTCGCTTCGCATTTTCTGGTTCGTGATCTGCCAACCAACGTAATTTGCTGGCCGTAAAAGAAGCTACCAAGACGGAACCAACTTTGCGAGCCGTTTCGGCATCACCGCCAAGTTCGTGATTTAAATCTGCTGCGGCACTTGCCGAACGTGTGTCATTCCAAAGAAGTGCATCACGAATTACATCGCCATTGCTATCAAGTGCGACCATGCCATGTTGTTGGCCACCAATTGCGATTGCCGATACATCGGAAATTCCACCAGCTGCCGCTATTGCCTGGTCTAGTGCAGCTGCCCAAAGTGTGGGATTTACTTCAGTTCCCTCGGGGTGACTGGCGCGGCCACTGCGTACTAACTCGCCGGTAACTGCGTTTCGAATAACCAATTTCACAGATTGGGTCGAAGAATCTACGCCGGCAACTAGCTTTTGTTCGCTTTGGCTCATGGGTCAAGGCTAGACTGTGTCTGTCAACGTTGACCATATGATTATTTAGATTTCTCAAGTTAAATTTTTAGCAAATCTAATTGACTGCGATATTGGAGTTTATAAAATGCGTATTGGAATCCTCACCGGTGGCGGAGACTGCCCAGGCTTAAATGCTGTTATTCGCGGTGTAGTTCAAAAAGGCATCAAGGAATATGGTCACGAGTTCGTCGGTTTTCGCGATGGCTGGAAAGGCCCACTAGAGGGTTTGACTATGCCGTTAACGCTTGAGAACACTCGCGATATCTTGCCTTTAGGTGGAACCATTCTTGGTTCATCACGCACCAACCCATTTAAAATTGAAAATGGCGTAGAGCGCATCAAAGAAAATCTAGCTGCAGCCGGCATCGATGCATTAATCGCAATCGGCGGCGAGGACACTCTTGGTGTCGCAACCAAGTTAGATGCTCTTGGCGTAAAAGTAATCGGTGTGCCAAAGACAATCGATAACGATTTGAATAACACTGATTACACATTTGGTTTTGATACTTCAGTAAATATCGCAGTCGAAGCTATCGATCGCTTACACACAACAGCTCAGTCACATCACCGTGCGTTGATTGTTGAAGTTATGGGTCGCCATGCTGGCTGGATCGCGCTTCATTCCGGTATGGCAAGTAGCGCGGCTTGTGTGTTAATTCCAGAAGTTAAGTTCTCGCTCGACAAGGTTTGCTCTTATGTAAATTCTTGCTTTGACAAAGGACAAGCTCCAATTATCGTCATTGCTGAAGGCGCGATTCCACAAGATGGCGACATGGTAATCAAGGATCAAACTCTTGATGCTTTCGGTCACGTAAAGCTTTCGGGTATCGGTGAATGGCTAGCTCAAGAAGTTGAAGCTAAGACTGGTCACGAATCTCGCACTGTAGTGCTTGGCCACGTTCAACGCGGTGGAACTCCAAGTGCTTTCGATCGCGTATTGGCAACTCGCTTTGGCTTGATGGCGATTACTGCCGCAAGCGAAGGTGACTGGGGCAAAATGGTTGCACTCCATGGAACTTCGATTGCTCGAGTTCCATTGGCTTCAGCAACCGACAAATTAAAGACTGTTGATCCTTCACTTTACGCAGAGGCAGAGGTCTTCTTCGGATAATTGGTCAACACCAATACCTAAGATTCTCTATTCTTAAGCCATGACTTCTTCCCTGGAAAATCTATTCACACCTGGCCTCGTTGCGGCCCAACAACCGCAATGGCCTGGTGGTTTAGATGGCGAGCCGGTAACAAAGGCGGTTAATCAACTCAAGGCTTTCCCACCGCTAGTTTTTGCGGGCGAATGCGATAACTTGAAAGCAAAGATTGCCTTAGCTGCTGAAGGAAAAGCGTTCTGGTTACAAGGTGGCGACTGCGCCGAAACTTTCGTAGCAGCAACAGCAGATTCAATTCGTAATCGCATCAAAACAATCTTGCAAATGGCAGCGGTTCTTCAGTATTACTCAAGTTTGCCAGTGGTAAAAGTTGGCCGTATGGCAGGGCAATTTGCTAAGCCACGTTCGAATGACAACGAAACTCGTGGCGATGTAACACTTCCAGCTTACCGAGGCGATGCGGTTAATGATCTTGAGTTCACTCTCGAATCACGCACACCAGATCCAGATCGTTTAGTTCGGGTTTACAACACATCTTCGGCGACCTTGAACTTAGTTCGCGCATTTACGCAAGGTGGATTTGCCGATCTACGACAAGTACACGAATGGAACAAGGGATTTATTCGCGACAGTTCAGTTGGTGAACGTTACGAAGCAATGGCTAAAGAAATCGGCCGCGCTCTTTCCTTTATGACTTCAGCTGGCGTGAGCCCAGAAGAATTTAAGACCGTTGATTTCTACTCAAGTCACGAAGCTTTAATTTTGGAATACGAAAAGGCGCTAACTCGAATAGATTCACGTACTGATCTTCCTTACGATGTTTCAGCGCATTTCCTCTGGATCGGTGAGCGCACTCGCCAACTAGATGGCGCACATATTGATTTCGCTTCTAAAATTCGCAATCCAATTGGGGTAAAGCTGGGGCCAAAGTCCACCGTTGAAGATGCGCTAACTTTGATTGATCGACTAGATCCAGATCGCGAACCAGGCCGCCTTACATTTATTACACGTATGGGTGCTGGCAAGATTCGCGAAGTCTTGCCTGCTCTAGTCGATGGTGTTACAAAGTCAGGGGCTAAAGTTCTTTGGGTTTGCGATCCAATGCACGGCAATACCTACGAAGCACCAAGTGGTTATAAGACCCGTAAATTTGATGATGTACTTGATGAAGTTAAAGGCTTCTTCGAAGTTCATAAGTCACTAGGCACCCACCCAGGCGGCATTCATATCGAGCTCACTGGCGATGACGTAACTGAGTGCGTTGGCGGCGGCGAACAGATTTCACACGAAGATCTAGCCTCCCGCTACGAGAGCGCCTGCGATCCACGCTTAAATCATTCGCAATCACTTGAATTAGCATTTTTAGTAGCGGAGATGTTGCGCGACCGTTAAGTTTTACCTGTGACGCTTTTAATTACCACTAGCAAAACTCCGATTGGCAATCTAAATTTAATTGCCGACGAGCATGTCTTGCTGGGTGCGAATCTTTCAAATATCTCAGCACTTAAAAGCGGTTTGGATGCAGCTGATCAGAACCGCGAAATTAAAGTGGTAAAAAATATTCCAATTATTAGCGACTTGATTGCTGATTATTTCGATGGCGACATCACCGCCATCAATGGCATTTCGGTGAGACAACCAGGTGCGACATTTTCACAAGCAGCCTGGAAAGCGATGCGCAAAGTTAAAGCAGGCGCAGTTATAACTTATGCTGATTTAGCAGATCGAGCTGGGTCTGCAGCTGCTGTTAGAGCGGCTGGAACTGCGTGTGCTAAGAATGCAATCATGTTAGTTGTGCCGTGTCATCGCATAGTTAAAAGTGGCGGCGCACTCGGAAATTATGCTTATGGTGTTAACAAAAAAGAATGGCTATTAAGCCACGAGGGCGCGCTTTAAAACATCGATTGCATAAGCTGTGCCTGCATCATCGATATCTAAGTGCGTAACTAAGCGCGCATACTTAGGGCCAAGTGCGCCAATAAGTAAACCTTCTTCTTTGCAACGAGCAGCTAGTTCTGCAGCTGTGATATTTAATTCAGCTAAATCAAGGCCGACAATGTTTGTTTGCACAGTTGCCGGATCGATAACTGAAGGAACCGCTGCATGTAGAGCCACTGCAATTTCTTTAGCGCGACGATGATCTTCGGCTAATGGCGAAATATTATGATCAAGTGCGTAATGACCAGCAGCTGCAAGTAAACCAACTTGGCGCATGCCGGCGCCATATCGCTTGCGCCATACTCGAGCCTTAGTTACCCGCTCTTTAGTAGAAAGCATTACTGAACCAACCGGGGCACCTAAACCCTTAGATAAGCAAACACTTATGGTGTCGAAGTACTTTCCATATTCCAGAAAAGAAACCCCGCTGGCAACGTGAGCATTCCAAATGCGTGCGCCATCTAAATGCAGGGCTAATCCAAGCTTTTGAGCGCCTGCGTGAAGGGCGGCGATTTCGGAAATTGGCTGCACGGTGCCGCCACCAAAGTTATGAGTATTTTCAACTGCTATTGCGGTAGTTGATACTAAATAGGGGCCAGATTCTGGGCGCGCGATCTCAAGTGCATCTGCAGCTTTTAGTAACCCGTTTACGGCTGGCCAAGTTCTAGTAGTTATTCCAGAGAAGACGGCAGCAGCGCCTAGTTCAGCGCGCACGATATGTGAATTTGTCTCTGCTAAAAGTTCTTCTCCAGGTGCAACCAACATTCGAATTGCAAGTTGGTTAGCGAGGGAACCTGTCGGCGTGAAGACACCAGCTTCTTTGCCAAACATCGCGGCAACTCGTTCTTCAAGTGAATTAACGGTTGGATCATCACCGTAAACATCATCGCCAACCGGAGCGCTTGCAATTGCTTCGCGCATTGCAGCTGATGGGGCAGTAACGGTATCTGAACGAAGGTCAACTCTCATGTCGGAATTCTCTCATGCTTCCTTTAGGACTATTAAGTACATAGCGACAACTACCAATATTCCACCGATTGCAGACTGCAAAGTTAAGCGTTCGCCACCAAAAATAATGGCGAAGATAGCCGCGAAAACTACCTCCATAGTCAGAATCACTGCCACTTTAGTTCCAGACATATGAGCTTGTGACCAAGTCTGAATGATGAAGGCGATCGCAGTACAAAATACTGCCGTGAATACAACCACAGCCCAAACACCAAAATCAGGCGGTGGCGAATAACCTTCGATTGAAGAAGTAATTCCGGTCAAGATTGCGCACATCATTAATTGAGTAATCGTCATTGCGTAGACATCACGCCCGGCCGACCACTTACTAAGAGCAGTTATATGAGCTGCAAATGCAATCGCACTTAAGAAGACCAAGAATTCACCAAAGCCAACTGAAAATCCGTGGATTGATAGAAGTCCCAAGCCAATGGTCGCTACAAAAACATAGATCCAGGTCGTCTTAGAAATTCGATCCTTAAAAATGACTGCGGCAAATAACGGCGTAAGGACCACATAGAGACCAGTTACAAACCCAGTAATTGCAGCGCCAGTATTGGCTAATCCAACCGTTTGAAAGATATATCCGATGCCAAGAAAGAGACCAGCGCCAAAGCCACGAATCAGTAGATCTTTTGTAAATAGTTTTACAACTTGAGGGCGGATCAAAATCATGACCAACACTGCAAGGACAAAACGAGTAAAGAGGAAATTACTAACACTTTGCCGTTCAATGGCCGGCTTCATGACCACGAAAGCCAAACCCCATGCCGCCGATACCAGCAGGAGAGCTAACGGCGCTAGTTTTAATTGCAGATTATGACGCGCGTTCATCCACGCATCTTCTTAAGGATCGCAATCTCTGCGCCGTGCTCTGGTTCCATTCCTGGAGTTTCTAGCACCATCGGTACATTTTTCATTACTGGGTGATCAAGCATCTCTTGGAAAGCAGCTAATCCGATATGGCCTTCGCCAATGTTTTGATGACGATCTTTTAGTGCTCCACAAACATCCATAGAGTCATTTGCATGTACAAGTTGGAATCGTTCCGCACCGGCAATTTCAATTAAAAGATCAATCGTTTCAGTCATGCCACCTTTTTTAGCAATGTCATGGCCAGCGGCAAACACGTGACAAGTATCTAGACAGATGCCCACTTTTGGGTGATATTCCAATGCTTTCAAATAATTCGTTAGGTCATCTAGTTTTTTAACCAGTGATTGACCTTGTCCGGCAGTTGGTTCAAGCAAGAGCATTGGCGCATCATCGCCTAATGCATTTAGGACGGGCATCATGCCTTCGTGAATTTGTTTCCAAGCATTTTCAACATGATTTACATCAACAGCTGAACCAGTATGAATAACTACGCCGAGTGCGCCAATTTCAGCGCCACGTTTTAATGAATAAGCAGTTGAGGCAACTGAATTCTCGTAAGTGCCGACTGTAGGTGAGCCTAAATTAATCAAGAATGGTGCGTGTACGTAAGTGAGAATATCTAGCGCCGCAGCTTTACTACGGAATTCTTCATCAGCTACTGGATTGCTTTCAGGCATTGCCCAACCACGTGGGTTAGATGCGAAAACTTGGATAACTTCAGCGCCAGTTAGCTCGGCATAAGCGATAGAGCGTTTGGCCATTCCGCCTGAAGTTGGGGTATGGGCACCAAGCCGAGGACCTTTTATTTTGGCTTTAGACATTTGGCTAGCCTACTGTGATGGTCACAGTGCTGCCACGTTTGACCTTTGTGCCTTCTTTCGGCGAAACATTAATTACCTTTTTAGCCTTATTGGCGCCAAGAGTTTTAACTTTAACGACCAATTCCAGATCTTTAAGAATCTGCGTCGCTTTGGCTTGAGTCTGCCCAACTATTCCCTTGGTTGGAATGGTTACAAAAGCTGAACCTTTGGAAATAATCAATTCGATTTTTGCGCCCTTTGGAATTTCGCCACCAGTTGGATTTTGGGAAATTACACCGCCCGGAATAACTTTCTCATCAAAGGCATATGTGACAGTTACATCAAAGCCAGCATCACTTAATTCGGTAAGTGCTTCTTCGCCAATTTTGCCAATGTACGAGGCTACCGAAAGTGTTTCAATTCCTTTGCTCACGACCAAATTGATTGTGGCATCACGACGTACCTTCGTACCTGGTGCTGGGTCAGCCGAAATTACAAAACCTTTAGGAACTTCTGTATTAAATACTTCGGTGATTGTCCCGGTCGCTAGTGGAAATTTAGCGATTGCATTTACTGCAGCTTCTGGTGTTAAACCAACTAATTGCGGAACTGTGTAACGCTCGGGACCTTTAGAGACAACTAACTTAACTGTGCCATTTGGATCTAGCTTTCCGCCACCACCTGGGTCACTTGAGATGATTAAGCCTTCGGCAACTTCTTCGCTGAAAACGCGTTCGGTAACTTCGCTGTTTAGTTCCAAAGGTTCCAAAAGTGAATTTGCTTTATCAACAGAAGCGCCTACAACGGATGGAACGACAACTTTAGAACCAGGGCCGAGTACGACCCACCAGCCAGCAACGCCAACGCTTACCGCTAGAGCCAATGCAATCATGCGATTGCGTCGAACTCGCTTACTTACTCGACGGCGCTCTTCAGCACGATCCTTCTTCGTTGGCGCTGTTTTCTCAGTCATAGGGGTAACTATCTCGGCTTCCTGCCGTGATTTAGCAGCTTCGGCACGCTTAGCAGCACGAGATTTATCTCGCACTTCTTCTCGGATCGGAGCAACTGGCAGATCGAGCTGAAGACTCATTTGCTTACGTTTTGGATCAATCTGAGTGCGGACTACTTCTAATTCAGCTTGAAATTCGCCGGCATCACGTGGCCGATCATCTGGGTCAGTACTTGTGGCTTTAGCAACAAGATCATCAAGGGCTGCAGGCACACCTTGCACTTTGCTACTTAGCAATGGAATTTTTTCATTTACATGCATATATGCAACTTGAATTGGTGTATCAGCAGCGAATGGTTTCTCGCCGGTGATCATTTCAAACAAAACAATCGCAGCAGCATAAACATCACTTCTAGAATCTGCGACTCCACGTTGGACTTGTTCGGGAGATAGGTAAGAAACGCTGCCAAGAATTACGCTGGATTCAGCCGTCATCGTTGTGCCCAACATATTGCCACGAGCCAGACCGAAGTCGGCGATTTTTACGCGGCCTTCTTTAGATATCAAAATATTTTCAGGTTTGATATCTCTATGAATTATTCCAATCTTATGCGCAGCAGATAATGCGCTTAATACTGGATCAATAAAAGAAAGCGCATCATTTATAGTTAGCTTGCCTCGTTCAAAAATATAATCACGAAGAGTATGACCCTCAACCAATTCCATTACGATGAAAACTGCCGGAACTCCACTTTGGTTCCATCCCTGATCTTGGACTGCAACAATATTTGGATGAGAAAGTGAAGCGGCAGCTTTTGCTTCGCGAATGAAGCGACCTACGAAATCTTCATCCTGCGCCAAATGCGGGTGCATTATCTTGACTGCAACTTTACGATCTAGACGTGTATCGATAGCGCTATAAATTGTGGCCATGCCGCCTGTGGCAAGTAGCGCCGTTAACTGATAACGGTCATCAATTAATTCACCGGTTAGATCAGACACAGCTAAATCTTAGGCTAGCTATTGCGTAGAGAGGATGAAATCCGCTCTTTCGCGAGTTAAGTCGCGTGCAAAATATTCACTTTCCATTTTCTGCCACTTAATCATCTGGTCGTGAATTTCTTGGCCATCGCGGTCTAAAACCCTTGCTAAACCAATGCCTTGCTCGATATCTAGCCAGATTGAAGTTGTTAAATTCGATTGAAGTAGCTGATTTGAACTGCCGACGCCTTCAATAATTAGAAGTTGTACCGCCTTAATTTCGCGGGTTCCAGAGAAAGATGCAGTCGACCAGTCATAAATAGCCAACTCGGTCACTTTGCCTGCTTGCTGAGCAGCTATAAGTTGAGAGAGTCGTTGAAATAGTTCTTCCGAAAGCGCTTCATCCCAGCCGCTATATAACTCATCAAGATGAATAACTTCGAGGTCATAAGTTCCCGCGAACGCACGGGCAATCTCGCTAGCCAACGTGCTCTTTCCAGAGCCGGCTGGGCCATCGATTGCTAGAACTAATGGTTTAACTGATTGGTTAAACAGATCGCGAAGCGCTTCGTTGATCTGCATACCAACGCCTCCAACCCTGAACCGCAATTAATGTAAACACTCCATAAAGGAAGGATGTGAAATAGTAACCCTGATTGAAATAAAGCGCGGTTCCGGCAAGATCCACGATTAGCCAGATAATCCAACTCTCATATTTCTCTAAGACCATCAATATTTGTGCAGTTAAAGAGCCAACAAACAAGAATGAATCTACAACTGTCGCTGCTGCGCCAATACGCGATAGCAATGGAGCAAGTACTAGCCACAATCCGAGTATTGCCAGAACAGAGTAAAGGCGGCCTCGAGTGCTTAAGTTGCCAGGCTTTGCACCAGTTGGCGCCCATCCTCGCCAACCACTTATTGCGGCCGCTATAAATACAAACTGCAAAGCAGCACTTGCAATCAAATTCGCTTGGTAAAAAAACACGGCATAAAGCGCACTACTAATTGCCCACCAAGGCCAAGTAATTCGCTTACCTGTGGTGCCCAGCCACACCCCGATCAAGGATGTTACCGATGCTACAAATTCGAGGACTGAAACTTGATAATCCCAAGCTGTGAAAAGTGTGTATGACATAAACAACTCCGTTCCAGGTCCGCATTACCGGACCGGTCAAGCGGTCGATCTGCACTTCGCAGATCCTCTCAGCCATAAACTCTCGGCTCCCGCAAAGCAAACTATAGTCATTAAGTCAGCAAAAAGTACTGCTTTAAGGGAGAATTAAGCCGTGCATAAATTTGGCTATTTAGCGATGCTGGCATTTACTCTTTGTGGGTCAATCTGGCTCGAAGTGTTTCTAAAGGTCGGAGTTGTTCGTAGATTTAAAAGAGCGCTGCTTAGTATTTTGCCAACGGCTTGCTTCTTTTTGATTTGGGACGCTTATGCCATAGATCGCGGACATTGGTATTTTGATCAGAAACAAATTTTAGGCATTTTCGGTCCCTTTGATATTCCGCTCGAAGAGTTCTTATTCTTTTTAATTGTCCCACTAGCAGCCTTGCTTACTATCGAAGCAGTACGAAGTGTTAAGAAACACTGGGAAGTAGGGGATGAGTCGTGACCTACACACAAATAGCGGTTATCGCATTATTTATTGCAGCTTTCATAGACGTCGAAGTTCTAAAAACTAAATTGTTAAAACGCAAAGTTTTCTGGACTTCATATGCCATCATTTTACCTTTCCAATTGCTAACTAACTGGTGGTTGACATCAAGAAAAATAGTTATGTATAGCGAAGACACAATTTTAGGAA
>CAZFZK010000029.1:0-11895 GCA_964523605.1 uncultured Candidatus Planktophila sp.
AAGTGGCGTTGCGTTTAGCGAAATCCGGTTTGATTCCGGTGCTGTCCCGCAACTGTAAAGGTCGAAAGATCTAAGCCAGGTCGCCTGGCGTGACGCCGAAAGTGTTATCCAACCTCGGAGGAAGGTTGGGCCTTTACGCGGAACTTTTCGTTTAATCGCCCCCTTTCTCCCTCAAATATCTTGAGGGAGTATTTTTATGTTTAAAAGGTTATCTAGACCGACTGCACTTTTGGTCACAGCACTATTACTTGCCCCGCTTGCACCAAGTAACGCAGCAAGCACTGCTACAAAATATCCGCTGACTATTTCATCTGGCGGATATTCAACAACTATTGCCAAGAAACCAGTTCGGATTATTTCGCTATCACCTAGTGCGACCGAATCACTTTTTGAAATCGGTGCGGGCAAACAAGTACTGGCTGTTGATTCACTTTCTAATTTTCCTAAATCAGCTCCGATCACTGAACTAAGTGCTTTTGAACCAAATGTTGAAGCGATCGCTGCGCTAAAGCCAGATCTAGTCGTCCTGTCTGTTGATGCGATGAAATCTTTAGTGGTCAAAGAGGCACTTGAGAAATTAAAGATTTCAGTATTGATGGAGAAAGCGCCGGAAAACCTAGCTCAGGCATATAAAGAGATTGAAGTATTGGGTGCAGTAACTGATCGCTCATCAGAAGCCAAGAAACTCACTTTCAAAATGGCTTCGCTGATCAAATCAATTCTCAATCGCGCAAAAGTGACTGGCAAGGTAACTTTCTTCCACGAGCTCGATAACACGCTTTATTCAGTTACTTCCGATACTTTCATTGGCAAGGTTTATAAAGACTTTGGCTTGATAAATATCGCAGATAAAGCTGCAGGTGCTGATTCTTATGGCTATCCGCAGTTATCGGCCGAATATCTCTTAAAAGCTGATCCAGACATTATTTTCTTAGCAGATGCTGAATACGGAGAAAGTGCAGCCACGGTAAAAGCCCGAGCAGGTTGGTCTGGAATCACAGCAGTAACTAAGAAGAATGTTTTCGCTCTACCAAATGATATTCCGTCAAGATGGGGACCACGTCTGGTTGATTTCTATCGCTACGTTGCAGCCTCATTATCAAAGGTAAAAAAGTAAACAAATGAAAAAGAATCAGATCGATCGCGTGTGGCGCTGGCAGATTACTGCCAGCGCTGCCGCGGCGTTACTGATTGCTTGTTTGCTTGGCGTGGGCTTTGGGCCAGTTAACTTAAATTTTGGTTCAATAATTAAAACTTTGTTGGGACTACCTAACGGTTTAGAAAATGAAGATCGTACTTTGTTACTCGAATTGCGTTTGCCTCGAGTTGTATTAGGTGCTTTAGTTGGCGCTGCTCTTGCAACAAGTGGTGCGGTTTACCAAAGTGTTTTTAGAAACCCACTTGCTGATCCATATTTACTCGGCGCAGCTTCTGGTGCTGGTCTTGGCGCCACAATCGCAATTACGAATGGTGGTGGTGATCTTCATGCGCTGTTGCCAATCTTTGCATTTCTTGGGGGAGTACTTGCAGTTGCTGCAACATTCCTAGTTGCAGGTAGGTTATTTGCCGACCCCAGTACTTTGTTGTTGGCCGGCATCGCAGTTGGCTCTTTTGCAACCGCTTTTCAAACTTATTTACAACAACGAAATAGCGCCGCTCTACGTCCGGTTTATTCTTGGATTTTGGGCGAGCTAACAGTTGCCAATTGGGATGTAGTTAAGTGGGCTGGCTTTTATATTTTTATCGCGCTATTCGTATTAATTCGTATTTCCAAAGTCCTCGATGCGCTAATGCTCAGTGATGAAGAGGCTTATTCCTTAGGGGTCTCTCCGCAGAAAATTCGCCTTATTGCAGTAGCTGCAGCCACTTTAGCGACAGCAACGGCTGTTTCGGCAAGTGGCCTAATCGGATTCGTGGGAATCGTGGTCCCTCACTTAGTTAGAGGATTAACTAAACGGGCAACAAACCGTTCGTTACTTTCAATTGCATTTGTAGGAGCTGCATTCCTAGTAATTGCAGATCTCGGAGCGCGCACTTTGCTATCGCCAGCAGAGCTACCGATCGGCGTCATTACCGCATTTGTGGGCGCCCCATTCTTTTTATTCGTTCTACGAGCACGTAATCGAGGTAGCCAGTGATTAACATCGAAAATCTCTCAGTTCGTTTTGATAACTCAGAAGTTTTGCAGTCGATCAATTTAGATATTCCAGAGGGAACCTGGAGTTGCCTGGTTGGCCCTAACGGTGCAGGCAAAACAACACTCTTGCGCACGATGCTTGGCATGCAGCCATATTCCGGATCGATCAAATACAACAGCCGCGAAATTGCGAAGAACAAATCTCTCAATATCGCCTTTGTTCCGCAGCGCCCATCTATTCCTGCAGCCATGAGTGTGGCTGAATATGTGATGTTAGGTCGCGCCAAGCTAGATGGCTGGGGTAAAGAAAGTGCACATAGTCGAAACATTGTTCATGAGATGTTGGAGGCGACCCAGCTACTTGGCATGCAAAGTCAATTAGTTAACACTTTATCGGGTGGCGAAATGCAGCGAGTGTTAATCGCGCGCGCTCTCGTTCAAGAGCCCGAAGTCATGTTGCTTGATGAACCAACCAGCGCCCTTGATCTACATCATCAGATCGCGGTTCTCAATAAAGTTGAAGAAATAAAAGCAACTGGCGTAACCATCATTTCGACAATGCACGACATAACATTGGGGGCGATGTATGCAGAGCGAATCATCATCATGCAAAGTGGCCGAGTGCTATTAGACGGTGAATCGCAATCAGTTATTCACTCACCCGAGCTGCGCAGCGCCTTCGATGACCGTATCAGCGTTCATCTGCTTGAGAATGGACGCCCGGTAATCATTGCGGCCAAGCGTGCGGCAGGGTTAGATCAAGGGGTTATTTAGTCCCTAACCTCGCTAATTTAGGGGTTAGAGATAGTAATTCTCGCCCATCTAAGTAACCCTATTCTCATGAGCGAGCTCTATTCAGATATCACCCTTTCGCGAATTCGCCCGCCTGAATTGCCAGCTAATTTCCTTTCAAGGCGCCATCTATTTGAGTTAATTGATGATCGAGCGCCGGGCTACACGTTGGTGGTGGCTCCAGCCGGGTATGGAAAAACTTCGCTGATTGCTGAATGGGCGAAACAAAGTAAGAAAAAAGTTATTTGGTACACGATGTCAGAAACGGATAGTTCAGTCGGGCTAGCTGAATATTTGATAAGCGCGATCCGTCAGGAGTTTCCTAATTTCGCTCCAGATTTAGAAGCAAAAACAGTAACTTCAATTTTTCAAGCCATTGCTAATCTTAAGGAAGAAATTGTTTTAGTTCTAGATAATGTGGTTGACGTATTTACTTATCAATTAAATGTAACACAATCTTATATGGATGCAATCCCAGATAATATTCATATTTTCGCACTGCGTCGGATAATGCCAACGGTATCGCTTAAGCGGTTTTCAAGTATTGGCCGATTGTCGGTAATCACCGCGGGCGACTTAGTTTTTTCAAAGGATGAGATTAAATCCTTACTTCAAGTCTCCGGTGTTGAATCAAATGAAAAGAAGATAGATCAAATATTACAACAAACCCATGGCTGGCCATCAGCAGTTGGAATTATTGCAAGTGGCGAAGATAGTAAATTCGAGCTACAAGTTGACAATAGCTTGGTTAAAAATTTAGTTCTTACAAAATTTGAAAACCTCACAAAAGATACTCGTGAGCTATTGATTGCAATGTCTAGTTTTGAAGTTTTTGATCTTGATTTAGCCTCATCAATAATTCAGAAACCAGCTAATGAAGTTAACTTAAATAAACTAGCAGCCGAAGGCGTTTTTCTAATGACCGCTGCTGGCCAAAAAGGTTCCTATATTTTCAATAACACTGCGCGAGAAGTTATAGATGAGATCGCCCGCTCAGATAGCAAGAAATATAGAGCGAATCAAATAGCGGTTTCAGAACTCTTCCAATTACGGAATCAATTGAATTTGGCGATATCTCATGCAATAAAATCTGGTGATTCTGAATACTTACGAAAGATGTTTAAGCCAGCGCTACGTAAGTTGATTACTCGTGGCGATGGCAGGAATATTCTCTATTGGAGCAATTACCTACCGCTAGATAACACCCGAAATAGAATATTCGCTGAACTTGCCAAAATTATGGGGCACTTAGTTAGTCATGAATTCGATCGCACAATTCAATTAATTGAAGAGATGCGGTTTTCCTATAAAGATTCGCCACTGTCGCCATTTATAAATCGAATTAATGCTACAGCCTTGGCTCATGTCGCATTCTGCCGCGGCCGGTTATCCGAATTTGATATTCAGATGGAAGTATTTTTCCGTGAACCGATACCAGAGCCTGCGATAGAAGAATCTGATCGCTTAGGTGTTTTACGTATATTTGCAGCCAGATCATTTATCTTTGAAGATTCGGTAACTCTAAATTCGATTGAAGCCGAAGTAAAAGAGATTATCAAGGACAGTAATTCACCAGATGACCTTTTCATCTGGCAGACAATTCGCGCCATGAAGTTATTTTTGGAAGGTGAATACCTGCAGGCCCTAGATGCGGCATCGCTTTCTGAGGAGATCGGAGAGCGTAATGAATATGCAGGGTTCTTTGGTTACACCGAAGCCATCTACATCAAAGCGCGCTGCTATTTAGAATTTTGTGAAGCAGGGAAAGCGAATGATGAATTAGAAAAATTGGCAAAACTCGCACGAGAATGGCAGCAATGGCCATGGCTGTTTATGGCCGAAAGTTATTTGGCTCGAGTATTGATGATCAATGGAAAAGTCGAAGAAGCATTTGCGGTTGTACGAGCTCATCGAAAACTCGCCGCTGAGTTCAAAGGCGAAGATGGCCTCAGTTTAATAATTGATATTAATGAGCTTTTTCTTAGGTTCTGGGTTAAGGATTACGAGCGATCGAGTCAAATTGTAAATCGCTTACCAAAAGACCTTATTTTCACATACCAATATCGACAGGCACTTTCCGCGGTTTCAAAATATGAAGTGAAGAAAAAGACAGCACCAGAAATGTTAGATTCCGATAGTGCTCGTGAAAAGATTTGGAAATCCTTAGTTGGTTGCGAGGCAAATATTTCGCAGGAAACATTGGCAATGGATTTACTAAAAGTCGGCCTCGATATTGGTGCTCGAGTTGGCGCTAAAGAGACTTTTTTGCGACAAGATCCCACAATTCTGGAATTAATTATCCGTAGTGCATCTAAGCGGCCAACGGTGTATCTCGAGGAGCTAGCTCGAGCTGCGGCTATCCGAATGAATAATAAGAACAGTCAGAATACGGCCTTGACCCAACCTTTAACCAAGCGAGAAATTGATGTGCTTCGCTCGCTTGCGACTGGTAAACCGATTACGGCTATCGGTAAAACGCTACATATTTCGCACAACACTATGAAGACTCACTTGCGCAATATCTATCGCAAGTTGAGCGCCAGCGGACGTGAAGAGGCAGTAGTGAAAGCGCAGACCCTATTCATAATTTAGGATATCTAGATGGCTTCGGAACTAGATTTGGTGCAGGAAACCCTGGTAACACAGCGGCTGGAATTACATCACATTAGCGGTGCGAATCTGATCACGCTTTTTGAACAGCGTGATGATTCACCAATTCTTAAAGGCGCAAATTTCACCAATCCACACCGAGTTTTAGTTGATTTTCAGGGCCCGCTTTACTGGCGAGTGCCACAAGTGAAAGCTGATCCCAGTTGCAATAAATGGTTTGTGCGCCAGATCGTGCTGAAACAAAGCCGCGAGATTATTGGAAGTATTAGTTTTCATGGCGTGCCGGATGAAAATGGCATGGTCGAAATTGGGTTAGGGATCGAGCCAGAATTTCACAATCAAGGTTTTGCTAAAGAAGCGCTAATGGCAATGTGGATGTGGGCGCTAGATCAACCTGGGGTTAAATCATTTAGATATACGGTCAGTCCAGATAACGCACCATCAATTAAGGTTATTGAATACTTTGGTTTTCCTTTTACTGGAGTACAGATAGACGAAGAAGACGGCCCGGAAAATATTTACGAAATTTCTGTGGCTGAATTTAAAGAGAAGTTTCCAGCAACTTAAATTAGAAAAATATTAGTCGTGGTGTTGACCTGATTTATGTTTGAAGCGACCCATGAATTCATCCTTGAGATCAAAGAAGTGACCGGTCTTTAGGGCTGCTCGCATTTGATCAACTAAGCGCACTACGAAGCGCTCATTATGAATCGTAGCAAGTGTCGCTGCGATCATTTCTTTGCCATGGAATAAGTGGTTCAGATATGCGCGGGTGTAGTTAGTGCAGGTGTAACAATCGCAATCGCTATCAATCGGGTTGAAATCTCGCTTATAAGTGGCGTTGGTTAGGTTGTAGCGCCCGGTCATTGTGTAGACCGCGCTAGAGCGTGCAATACGCGAAGCAAGCACGCAATCGAAAGTATCGATGCCGCTTTCAACGCCAACAAATAGGTCTTCTGGGGCACCAATGCCCAATAGATGCTTAGGTTTTTCTTCAGGAAGCTCGCTATTTACCCATTGCACGATGGTGCCGAGAGCATCTTTATCTAATGCGCCACCGATGCCAAAACCATCAAACGAGATACCTGATGATTCAAGTGACCCTAAATCTTTTGCTGCCTTGCGCCTTAAGTCTTCATATTGAGCACCTTGAATAACGCCAAAGAGAGCCTGGTAAGGCTTATCGGCTCGCTCAATTGTTAAACGTTTATGTTCATCTAAACAACGAATTGCCCAGGCGTAAGTTCTTTGCATCGCACGTTCTTGATACCCGCGAGTGTTGTGAAGCGTGGTGCATTCATCAAAAGCAAACATTACGTCAGCGCCAATTTGATGTTGTATCTGCATTGAGACTTCTGGGGTAAAACGATGCATCGATCCATTTAAGTGGGATTTAAAAGTAACGCCTTCATCATCTACATGAGCAAGGCGTTGCTTATTATCAGCAATCACATCATCTGCTCTAAAAGTTACTTTTTTGAATCCCACCCCAAGTGATAAAACTTGGAAACCACCGCTATCGGTAAATGTTGGGCCGTTCCAATTCATAAATTTTGATAAGCCACCTGCTTCATCAAGAATTTCTGGACCTGGCTGTAAGTACAAGTGATAAGCATTTGAGAGAAGAGCTTGCGCACCTAATTCGCGCATTGCTTCGGGTAGAACTGATTTAACTGTGGCCTTTGTTCCGACCGGAATGAAGGCAGGTGTTTCAACTACGCCATTTGGGGTGGTTAACGTGCCAGTTCGGGTAAAAGAATTTTCAGCCGACTTCTCGATTTCAAATTTGAAACCAGGGCTCGCATTAATAGACATGACAGGTATTGTCGCAGAGTTATAGGCTCGCTCAATGCGCTATTTCACCCAGTATTTCGACTTACTAACCCCGAAAGCGCGCCGCCTAGTACTAGGCGTTGGTTTTAATGCCATTGGTGGGGGAATGACGATGTCATTGCTCTTGGTTTATCTGCACGATATGCGGGGCTTTACAACGACTTTTGGTGGATTATTGCTGGCCTGGAGTGCGGCGATGTCATTAGTAATTGGTGGGCCAAGTGGTGCGCTGATTGATCGAATTGGCCCTAAGAAAGTAATTTTGACCGGCTTGTTATTAAAAATTAGCGCTACTGCTGCATGGGCATTTGTTGATAACAAAACGACGGCAATTATCGTGGCAACCGTTAGCGCAATTGGCGATAGCACCACCTGGCCAGGACAAACAGTGATGCTGACTCGAATGACAAAACCAGAAGATCGCCAGAAGATTTTCGGACTTAATTTTATGTTGCTTAATCTTGGTCTTGGTTTGGGTGGATTGATTTCATCGTTGATAGTTTCCAATAGTTCGCTGCGCTCTTATCAAATTCTTTATCTAGTTGATACTTGTACTTTCATCGTCTTTTTTATTGCAATACTTTCCTTGACCGGGCCCGAAGTTGGCAAATTTGTAGCAAAAGAAAATGAACCTCAAACCGGTTCTTATGCAGAGTTGCTAAAAATTCCTAGTTTGGTACGCCTATCACTCGGCGGTTTGATCCTGATGATCTTTGGTTACGGCGCCACCATGTCTGGTATTCCTTTATTTGCGACTCAAGTTCTAGATCTATCGCCGAAATGGTTAGGTGTAATTTTTGGCGCAAACACCATCACAATTTTTATTTTGCAACCACTCGTTTTGAAGTTATTAGCCCGGATATCTAAGCAACAAGCTTTAGTTATGGTTTCGTTAATCTGGGCACTTTCCTGGCTGTTTGTAGGCGTTTCGCCATTGGCGCCACTTTTTGTAGCTGGTGTTTTCCTTTCGATCAGCCAAATAGTTTTCGCATTTGGTGAAATGGTTTGGTCACCCACAGCACCTGCTCTCGCAAATGAACTTTCACCAGAACACTTACGCGGACGAACAAATGCCTTGATGGGCATGCAATGGGGTGTCTCGGGTGTGATTGGGCCAGCAATTGCCGGCACCATGATTGATGCTAATTTGGGAATTCTTTGGGTAGTACTGATGACGCTGGGCGCTTTAATTCCGATACAACTTTTCCGAAGTGTGAAAGCGGCAAGTTCGGATATCCAGAGTCAGGGCTTCAACCAGGAGTGATAGATAAGAATCGTTATCTAACCGAAGCCCGAAAATAGTGCAAATCGGACATTTGGGGTTTTATTTAAGCCACAGGTTTAGTACCGTTCACACCTTGCCTTGGTTTTTGCCGAGGCTGAACTAACGTGCGGTATTACGAGTTTGCAACAGAGTTGCAGAAACTCATCAATCGCACAAAAGTGAAGTGGGAAGGTTTCTCAATTGGCCGAAAACGCCGTGCTTGAAGTTGAAGATAGCGCGCAAGAAGTTGTGCTTCGTACGCCCCGACAAATTGCATGGGCCCGTTTCCGACGAAATAAAACAGGCGTTGTTTCTTTAGGTGCAGTTCTTTTCTTTATTTTTCTGGCCTACGGGGCACCTATAGTTACTCGAATATTCGGGGTAAGTTCAACAGAGACTTACTTGGACGGACTAGATAATCAAGCTATGCCAATCGGATTCGGTGGCGGAATTTCTTGGGATCATCCATTCGGCCTTGAGCCAGGTGCCGGGCGCGATGTCTTTGCGATGCTGCTCTACGGTTCGAGAATTTCTTTCAGCGTCGCAATTATTACAAGTGTTACAACAATTGGCATCGGAATGCTTTTAGGCATTACGGCCGGGTTCTATCGTGGTCGCATAGATGCGCTTATCGGAAGATTCTCAGATCTACTCTTCGCATTCCCATCTTTCTTTATGATCATTGCGCTATCTATTCCGATGGTAGAGCGAGTTGAATCGCTAGGAATTGTGCGAGATAACGGTGCACGTCTTACGGTATTGATTATTTTCTTTGTTTTCTTTGGTTGGCCTGGATTTGCTCGACTTGTTCGTTCACAGGCTATGTCTCTTCGCGAACGTGATTTCATCATGGCCGCACAATCGCAAGGCGCTTCAAATTGGCGAATTATTACTAAAGAAATGTTGCCAAATCTTTGGCCCACCGCAATTGTTTTCTTATCACTTTCACTTCCTGGCTACCTTGCTGCCGAAGCAGTTTTCTCATTCTTAGGTGTTGGAATCAACCCACCAGCTTCAACTTTTGGATTAGTACTTTCTGATGGAATCAAGTATTGGCGCTCCGATCCTGCCTATTTACTTATCCCATCAGGCATGCTCATCACAATCGTTCTAGCGCTTAACTTGTTCGGCGATGCCGTGAGAGATGCGCTGGATACCAAAGCAGAATAGATATTCCTTAGTCTGACTAGTTGATTAAGGGGATTGTTATCGCAGGGGCTCTTCTTAGAGCTCATCGATAGCAAGAAGAAGTACCTCATGCCGCGGCCGCGGTATGAAACTCACTTACAAGGAGGGCACATGTCAGTAATGAAAATTACTGCTCGTCGTCTAATCGCGACTACATCTGTTGCAGCTTTGGCTGCATCTGTAGTTTTAGTTGGCGGCGCAACAACAGCAAGTGCGGCAACTGCAAAGCCTGTTACAGGTGGCACGCTGTACTTCTATACACATTCAGAGCAGTTCCCAAATCTAGATCCGCAACGTATCTACACAGGTCGCGATATCGCGTTCTTGGGTTCATACCTAATGCGTACATTGGTTTCATATAAGCCAGTTCCTGGCAAAGATGGAGCTTCACTTGTAGCAGATATGGCTACAAACACAGGTGTTCCAAGCAACAAGGCAAAGACCTGGAAATACACACTTCGTCCAGGCGTCTCTTGGGAAGATGGCAAGCCAGTTACATGTGCTGATGTTAAGTACGGTTGGTCACGTACATTTGCAACAGATGTATATGTAGAAGGTCCTGCTTATCCTTTGACTTGGTTAAGCATTCCACAAGCTTCAGATGGATCTTCAGCTTATAAGGGCCCATACAAGAAGACAGGCCAAGCTCTATTTGATAAAGCGATTACTTGTTCAAAAGACAATCGCTCAATCACATTTAACTTGTCACGTTCAGTACCTGACTTCAACTACTACCTAACTTACTTAGCAGCCGGACCAGTTCCTCAAGCTAAGGACACAGGCGATAAGTATGACTTGCGGCCATACGCATCTGGTCCATACATGATCAAGAAGTACGTAATCAATGATGAAATGGTTCTAGTTCGTAACCCGAACTGGAAGAAGTCATCAGATCCAATTCGTACTCCTTACGCAGATGACATCGTAGTTAAGTTCGGTATGGACGAAGATCTTCGTGACCAAATCACGATGGATGATTCAATTCCAAACGGAATTAACATGGATGCTCTACAGCCAGCTAACAACATTAAATTCTTCGAGGATCCAAGAAATGCTAATCGTCGTATGAACAACTACGACCCTTACACTTACTTCCTCGCAGCAAATAACTCACCAGGTCGTCTTGACTGTCTAGATATTCGTAAGGCTGTGTTCTTTGCCTTCGATAACCAGGCTCTAATCAACCTTGCTGGTGGAACTAAGTACTACGGCGAAATGGGAGATAACCCTGTTAAGCCAGTAATCGGTATGGACTATGCACCTACAAAGGGCAACATCCACGATCCAAACTTCAAGCTTGAAGGAAACCCTGAGTACGCAAAGACTCTTCTTGCAAAGGCAAAGGTTTCATGTCCTGAAGCGTACGATCGTGCGACAAACCCAGCTAAGGGACTTGTCTACTACCGTGCAGATACTGCAAGCAATAAGAAGGCTGCAGTTCTTGTAGAAGCTGGTCTAAAGAAGGCTGGATTCGTTATCAATACTGTTTACAAGCCAGCAGGTACATACAACGCAAACCTAGAGACATACAAGAATGAAACAGACTTCTTGTCTTCAGGTTGGGGTGCTGACTGGGCAAACGCATCAACTGTTATTCCTGAACTATGGGGCGACGGTTGCTGTAACTACACAAAGAATAAGAAGACACCTGAGTATGCAGCCTTCATCAAGAAGGTAAATCTTGCACTCGTCGAGCTTGATCGTAAGAAGCAAGCGAAGATGTGGCATGAGCTTTCTCAGTACGGCATGGATCAGTACTGGTATATCCGTACTGTATTCGGCAAGAGCCAGCAGACATGGGGTTCAAAAATCGGTGGTGTTTACTACTGGGAACCACAGGGAAGCTTCGGTTTCGGCCAGCTTTACGTAAAGCAGTAATAGCAGTAAATAGTTAGCGCAGGTTCGAGGTGTGCGGATAAAACCGCACACCTCGATCATGTGCCACCTACTTAGTTTTTAGCAAACTAAAGCAATTCTTTATTAATGTAAATTATTTAGTTATACCTGAGAGGAGATTTGAATGCTTAAGTACGTCAGTCGCAGAATTCTCTACACAACAATTCTCCTGTTA
>CAZFZK010000030.1:0-1751 GCA_964523605.1 uncultured Candidatus Planktophila sp.
TCTGGACCAAACATGTGACGGGCAAAATTGTCGAGGGTACCTTTTAGGTGAGCCATTGAAATTCCGCGATCAACAACTAATCCTTCTACTTGATGGAATACCGGGCTATGCGTTGCATCTAATTCATCGGCGCGGAACGTGCGACCTGGCGAAACAATATAAATAGGCGGTTCGTTTGTAAGCATGGTACGAATCTGAAGTGGTGAAGTCTGAGTACGAAGTACCAGCCCAGCGCTGAGTGGCTCTACGAAAAAAGTGTCTTGCATAGTTCGAGCTGGATGATCAGCCGGAATATTAAGCGCATCAAAGTTCAGCCAGCTTGATTCAAGTTCTGGGCCTTCGACAACAGAATAGCCTTGCGCCAAAAAGAAATCACTAATGTTATTTTTGATAATTGTAATTGGATGCAATCCCCCGGCATGTGTGAGCTTTGCCGGCAGTGTTATATCTACAACTTCTTCAAGCAAAATCTTTTGATCGCGTGCAATCTCTAACCGGGTGGTGTCATCAGCTAGCGCTGAGGATATCGCTGCCTTAGCTTCGCCAATAATTTTTCCAAAAGAAGCTTTTTCTTCCGGTGATAGCGCACCCAAACCGCGGCTAGCCAAAGAGATGGGGGCTTTATCGCCAGTGTGGGCTAATCGAGCCGCCTTTAGTTCATCGAGATCACCGGCTGCCGCAAATGCCGACTTGGCAGCGCTAACCCATTCGTTGATTTCTTGCGGATTCATGTGCCGAAGTCTACTTGGTCGACTTTACTTATCGTCGGCAATTTTTGCAGTTAACTCGTATAAAACTATCGAAACTGCTGCTGAAAGATTAAGACTTTCGGCATTACCCGCCATTGGTATAGCCAATGCCTCAGTTGATGTGGGTACTTCAAGATCAGCTAAACCACGAGCTTCATTACCGAAAATTAAAACCGTATTTCCATTGACCACATAATTGCGAACAGATTCATTACCATCTGCTGACAAGGTTACAAAGTCTAGATTTGAGAAAGTGGTTTGCAGCAGGTCGAGTGAAACTCGTTCAAAAATTGGTAGGTGCCAAAGAGATCCAGCAGTTGAGCGAACCACCTTGGGCGAATACATATCAACGCTACCTGGTGAAGTAATCACAGCGCTCGCACCTAACGCATCGGCTGAACGCAAGATTGTGCCGGCATTTCCAGGGTCTTGAATTTCATGAAGGTAAAGCAAAATTGATTTGCCAGATAGTTTTAAGCTTTCCAATTGCGGATTAGGAATCTTGCAGATTGTGAGAATGCCCTGTGGCGAGATCGTTTCGCTCATTGCCTTCATTACCGCATCGGTTACATCTTCACATTTAAACTTTGTTAAATCGATTTTGTCATTCTCAAGGCGAGTGCGCCCATTGGCTGTTAAATAGAGAACATCTACTTGATCAGTAGCTTTTGCTTTAATGGCTTCACGCACAAACTGCGCACCTTCGGCGACATAACGGGCACTTTCGCGACGTTCTTTAGCGCCTTTAGAACTGATAAGAGCCTTCACTCGCGCGATATGCGGCGAGTGAAGGCTCTCGATCATTACTTCTAGTTTCGATTAACGAATTAAAGTGCAGCTAAAGTCTTGCGAGCAACTTCAACTAGCGCCTTGAAAGTCGCTGGATCATTAGTTGCCAGCTCTGAAAGTAAACGGCGATCAACTTCAACGCCGGCTTCCTTTAGACCTTGGATTAAACGGTTATATGTAAGACCGTTTTCGCGTGCTGCCGCATTGATACGT
>CAZFZK010000030.1:1761-11881 GCA_964523605.1 uncultured Candidatus Planktophila sp.
CGTTGGATCCAGAGACGACGGAAATCGCCTTTCTTATCCTTACGATCGTTGAAGGCATAAACCATTGAGTGGGTAACTTGCTCTTTCGCCTTTGTGAAAAGACGTGAACGTTGACCGCGGTAACCGCTGGCACGTTCTAGAGTTGTACGACGCTTCTTAGCTGCGTGGACTCCGCGCTTTACTCTCATTTAAGTGCTCCTTACTTCAAACCAAGCATGCGCTTGGCTGTTGTTGCAACGGTTGGCTTAGCTGCGGACTCAGTGCTCAAACGTCGGGTAAGACGTGAGGACTTGCGCTCGAGTAAGTGGCGCTTTCCGGCGCGCTCGTGCATAACTTTTCCGGAACCAGTAATGCGGAATGTCTTCTTCGCACCACTGTGGGTTTTCATCTTTGGCATCTTGGGTCTCCCGTTGCTAGTTCTTATTCGGTCTCTGCTGCAGCTGCTGCGGCATCGGCTTTTGCTTTACGCGCTGCCTTTGCTTCTGCTACTGCTTCAGTCTTGCGCTTAGTTGGACCAAGCACCATTGTCATATTTCGTCCCTCTTGTTTAGGGGCGAATTCGACGAAAGCAATTTCTGCGACATCTTCTGCAAGACGTTGCAAGATCTTGTAACCGAGTTCTGGACGCGTTTGTTCGCGACCACGGAATTGCATTGTCACCTTTACCTTGTCGCCACCTTTTAAGAACTTCTCGATGTGATTCCGTTTGGTCTCATAATCGTGAGTCTCAATCTTTGGTCGCATACGTACTTCCTTCACCACGATGTGAGTCTGGTTTTGACGTGCTTCCCGAGCTTTCTGCGCGATCTCGTATTTGTACTTTCCGAAATCCATGATCTTGCAGACAGGTGGATTAGCTTCTGGTGCGATCTCAACTAGGTCGAGACCAACTTCATCAGCCATCTGTAGCGCAACTTCGATATCTACAACTCCAACTTGTTCACCGGTGTAACCGATTAAACGAATTTGGGGTGTACGAATTCGATCGTTGATACGTGGGTCAGTTGTGATTTTTGCTCCTTTAAATCGGTTTGCTGGTACTTCGCGCTCAGTAACCGCGCCATGCAAAATAAGCAACCGCCAAGGAGTCCAATGTCAGCTGAAATAACTTCAACTAGGTTGAACTCACGACATACCAGGGACCCTGGGGTCCTTAGGTGGGAGCGGTAACTCCTCTTGCAGTAGCGAACTACTGGTCTGAGGTAAAGGGTACTAGAGGGTTGAGCAAAGGCGAAATTGAGCCTAATTCAGCGCATCTAAGCCGGGCTTAGCCCATTGCATGAACGCCGCCGTCGACGTGAATGATCTCGCCGGTGGTCTTTGGAAACCAATCAGATAACAGAGCCACTGCTGCTTGAGCAGCTGGCACTGGGTCGGTTACATCCCAAGCTAATGGGGATCGTGAGTTCCAGACTTCTTCAAAATCTGAAAATCCAGGAATTGATTTAGCCGCCATTGTTTTTATCGGCCCCGCAGCAACTAAATTAACGCGAATGTTTTCAGCACCTAAATCGCGAGCTAAGTAGCGCGAAGTTGATTCAAGGGCAGCTTTGGCAACGCCCATCCAGTCATACTTTGGCCAGGCAACAGTTGCATCAAAATCAAGACCCACGATCGATGCGCCGCCATTGAAAAGTGGCCGAGTTGCCATTGCTAAGGATTTAAACGAATAAGCCGATACCTGCATTGCAGTTGCGACATCTGCCCACTCGGTATTTAAGAAATTTCCACCTAAGGCTGCCTCTGGTGCAAAGCCAATTGAATGCACTACCCCGTCTAGACCATCAACATGTTCACGAACTCGAGATTCAAGTGCGGCTAAATCGGCATCATTTGTAACATCAAGTTCAATTACCGGAGCCGGTTGCGGCAATCGACCTGCGATGCGCGTGGTTAGCGACATGACGCGACCATAAGAAGAGAGAATTACGGTTGCACCTTGTTCTTGTGCGAGTCGCGCAATATGAAAAGCGATCGAGGCGTCTGTTAAAACACCAGTTACTAAAATTTTCTTACCGGCCAGAATTCCCATTGCTAGTGACCCATTCCTAATCCGCCATCAACTGGTATTACCGCGCCAGTTATATAGCTTGCTTGTGGTGATGCTAAGAAAGTTACGACGTCGGCAATTTCTTCAGCTGAACAAAAACGTTGCAGTGGCACTGATTTAGCAATTTCATCGCGACGTTTTTCATCTAGGGTGGCGGTCATATCTGTTTCAACGAAACCAGGAGCCACTACATTTGAAGTAATGCCACGGCTTCCTAGTTCGCGAGCAAAAGACCGAGCCATTCCGACTAAGCCGGCTTTGCTAGCTGAGTAATTAACTTGTCCGGCTGACCCAGATAACCCAACTACGGAACCGACAAAAATCAAACGTCCTCTTTTTAATTTCAATAAACCTTTGGTTGCTCTCCGCGCAGTTCGAAATGCCCCAGTTAAATTGGCATCGATTACATCTACAAAATCTTCATCGCTCATGCGCATTGATAACGTGTCTTTAGTGATGCCAGCATTACACACCACAATCTCAGGTGAGCCCCATTTTTCTTCAATCAAGGCAAAGCCGGCATCAACGCTTTGGGTTGAAGTGACATCCATTTGAACTGACTCATAATCAGTTGGGGCGGGGCCAGATCGATAGGTTACGACAACGGTATATCCAGCAGCTTTGAGAGATTTAGCGATTGCCGAACCAATGCCGCGATTGCCACCTGTGACCAATGCGATTGCGCTCATAGTTGGCAAGGTTACTCGTTACTTCTGCGTAAACCTAAGAACACATCTACTCTAGGCACATGGCTGAAGAAATTTACGATGTAACCAACGCCCAACGTAGCCTCAGTGGCGATCAAGGTGCTCGCCAAAAAAGATATTTCATCTCGATGATGGTCCGCACTGCTTGTTTCGTGTTGACTGTGGTTACGCCAAGTCCAATTCGTTGGTTCTTCTTAGCCGGTGCAATCGGGTTGCCATATATAGCCGTAGTAATTGCAAATGCCGGTCGAGAAACTATGGCCCCCGGAACTGCTGTTATTAAAGAGAAGCGCCGCTCGATTTCATAAGCTTGAACTACGATTAGAATCTAGTTATGCGCGTTCGTGAGAAATACTCATTTCTCAAATCACTAGTTGCTCTTGCCCTTATCTGCCTGTGTCTAATCGCTGCACAATGGCAATATCATCGCGGCGTTGATCGACATCAGCGAAATTTCTTGATTGAAGAGAATATTGCCGCTCCTGGTATCTCTTTAGAAAATGCTGCCAGTGATCTGAACAAAAATGAGTGGCGCACTGTAAGTACCGAAGGCGTATTTGATGCGGGCCAAACTATTTTGCTACGCAATAGATACTTCGAAGGTAAATATGGTTTTGAATTTCTAACTTTGTTTACCAGCTCTACCGGCGAGAAATTTTGGGTGGATCGCGGCTGGATCGTTGCTGGTAAAGATGCCCTAACCGCCCCAGTCATTCCAAATACACCTAATGGTAGTGTCGAAATAACCGGACGACTTCGCCTAGATACCTCACTTCCACGTGGTTCATTCTTCGCATTACCTGCAAGCGGTGCAGGACTAATCAGTAAATGGAATGCACAAAATGAAGTAGTGACCGAAGGTTTCTACCTAGATCTGCTTTCAGGATCAACTAACGAATTAACACCAAATGTTTCGGCGCAATTACCAGAACTTAGCGACGGTCCCCATATGGCATATGCCTTGCAATGGGTTTTCTTTGCGGGTTTAGTTGGTTACGGGCGGATATTAATCCGTCGATCCAGATAGATCCTGGCGATTGTAAAGTTCGGCATATAAGCCATTTTTGGCAACTAACTCGTCATGAGTGCCACGTTCGACAATCACACCTTTTTCGAGAACCAAAATTTGATCAGCGTCGCGGACAGTGCTTAGACGATGCGCAATAACCAGGCTGGTTCGCCCTTTTAGAGCAGCGCTTAATGCGGCATGAACTAGAGCTTCATTCTCTGAATCCAAATGTGCAGTAGCCTCATCAAGAATTACCACCTGTGGCGATTTCAAAAGCAAACGTGCAATTGCTAAGCGCTGTTTCTCGCCACCAGATAAACGATGGCCACGCTCTCCCACCATTGTGTCAAAGCCATTTGGTAATGAAGAGACTAATGACCAGATTTGAGCAGCTTCACACGCTGCCTGCATCTCAGCTTCGGTTGCTCCTGGCTTTGCATATCGCAAATTTTCACCAATAGTGTCGTGGAAAAGATGAGCATCTTGCATTACAACGCCAATATTTTCACGAAGCGAAGCCATAGTCAGATTGCGGACATCAACACCGCCAACTTCAATTGAACCTGCAGTTACATCATAAAGACGTGGAACTAGCGCACTGATTGTGGTTTTGCCCGCACCTGATGGACCGACTAGAGCTGTCATAGTTCCTGGCTTAGCAATGAAAGTTAAACCATTTAGGACCACACCACTTTCAATAGTTTCAGGTTTGGCAACTGACTCGAGGGAAGAAAGAGAGATCTCTTCAGCTTTGGGATAGGCAAATGAAACATTCTTGAACTCAACTGCTAAATCTTTGCCTACTAACTCCTTGGCATTTGGGCGGTCTTGCACCATTGGCGCTAAATCCAACACTTCAAAAATTCGCTCAAAGGAAACTAAAGCAGTCATAACATCAATGCGCACATTTGAAAGTGCCGTAAGCGGTCCATAAAGGCGGGCTAGCAAAGCAGTAATTGCTAATAGGGTTCCAACTGTCACCGTGCCATTAATCGCTAGATGCCCGCCAATGCCATAAGCAATTGCGGTAGCAACAGCTGCAATGCTCGTTAGTGCAATAAAGAAAATTCGGTTAAGTAATGCGATCTCTATTCCAATGTCGGCAACTTTACGAGCTCTAGTTCGGAAATAGTTCTTTTCGTCGCTTTGTCGGCCGTAAAGAGAAACCAACATCGCGCCCGAAACATTAAAACGCTCAGTCATAGTCGATGACATCTCGGCGTTCAGATTAAACGATTGTCTAGTTAAAGATTGCAGCTTCTTGCCCACCCATTTAGTTGGAGCAAGAAATAGCGGTAAAAGCAGCAGGGAAACAATTGTGATCTGCCAAGAGAGTACCAACATCGTGCTTACGACCAGAATCAAACTTACTGAATTGCTAACAACCCCTGAGAGTGTGGCTGTAAACGCCTGCTGAGCACCGATCACATCAGAGTTAATACGTGAGATCAGCGCACCAGTCTGGGTGCGGGTAAAGAAGGAAACTGATTGTCTCTGCACATGCTCAAACACTTGAGAACGAAGATCATAGATGAGACCTTCACCGATTCGTGCTGAGAACCAACGTCCAACGATGCTGATCAGTGAATCAAAGATTGCTATAAAAGCAACTGCCAAAGCCAATTTAGTTACCAGGGCGCCATCCTTCGGAATCACGCCTTTATCGATTAATTCACGTAGCAGTAGCGGAGAAGTAACAATTAGTAGCGCTTCAATAACAACGGTGATTAAGAAAATTGTTATATGAGTCTTATAAGGCTTGGCAAAGGAGGCAATGCGCTTTACGGTACCTGGTTTTAACTTCTGATTCTTTACTGAAGGATCTGCGGTCATCGACCGAAAGGTCATCCAGACTGCGTGGTTAGACATTTATCAAACCGTAAAGCCGAGAGCGCGCAGCTGATCTCTTCCGTCATCAGAAATTTTATCTGGACCCCAGGGTGGCATCCATACCCAATTAATTTTGACATCACTTGTTAGTGGAGCCAGTGCTTGGCGAGTCTGATCTTCAATCACATCTTGAAGTGGACAAGCAGCTGAAGTTAAGGTCATGTTCAAAATCGCGATGTTGTTTTCATCAACCATCACATCGTAAATTAAACCTAGATCGACCACATTGATACCGAGCTCAGGATCGACTACATCCTTCATGGCCTCGGTTACATCATCAATTGCTGCTGTCATGACACATCCCTTAATTAGAAATCTAGTCGGAAGTCTATCTATAACTTGGCTTGAGCTTGAACAACCGCATCTTTATATGCCATCCAGCCCAACAGAGCGCACTTGATTCGAGCCGGGAATTTTGAGACTCCGGCCATGGCAACGGCATCTTCCAGGATTGAATCATCACCCACCATGGTGCCTTTGCTCTGCATCAGCTCGGTGAAATTTGTCAAAACTAGATCAGCTTCAGAAACGCTTTTGCCAAGTAGCAAGTCACTTAATATTGAAACACTGGCTTGCGAGATTGAGCAACCAACACCATCCCAGGTAATCGAAGCAACTTTATCGCCGTCAAGTGTCAAGTTAAGAGTTATCTCATCGCCGCAACTCGGGTTCACGTGATGCACTTGAGCATCGTAAGTTTCGGCTAAACCTTTGTGCTGCGGACGTTTGTAATGATCAAGGATTACTTCTTGATAGAGGCTGTCCAATTGCATTACTTGCCACCGAAATATTGTTGTGCCCCAATTATCGCCTCAATTAGCGCATCAACGTCTTGCTCATCGTTGTAAAGATAAAGTGAGGCACGGGTTGTTGCTTGCACTCCTAGTTTGCGGGTTAACGGCCAAGCACAGTGATGACCAGTTCGTACCGCGATGCCTTGTGCGTCGAGAAATTGTCCTAAATCGTGCGGATGAATTTCACCTAATGTAAATGAAGTCACTGCCCCACGATCACGCATTTCTAGCGGACCAACTAATTTTAGTTGTGGGACTTCTTGTAAACGAGATAAAAGGTATCCGCCTAATTTTTGTTCATGCGCATAAATATCTTTCATGCCTAATGCGGATAGATAATCAAGGGCTGCAGCTAAACCAACAGCTTGCGCCATATTTGGAACGCCTGCCTCATGTCGGCGCGGTGATGGCGCCCAGACCGCATCTGTCATAGTTACAGATTCGATCATTGATCCGCCAAATAAAAATGGTGGTAAGTCCTTTAGTAACTCTGCTCGACCCCATAAAACACCGATGCCGGTCGGGCCAACTGACTTATGTCCTGAGAAAGCGAGAAAATCAACACCTAACTCTTTAACGTTAACTGGCATATGTGGAACAGACTGACAAGCATCAAGTACTACTACGGCGCCAACTTCATGCGCACGTGCCACGATTGCGGCCATTGGATTAACAGTTCCTAGAACATTTGACTGATGGGTTAGTGCAACTACTTTGGTGTTTGGCGTAATGATCTCGGTCAAATTTGAAAGGTCTAGCCGACCATCAGGAGTTACCGCAAACCAAGCTAGATCAGCGCCAGATCGCTTAACTAATTGCTGCCAAGGAATTAAATTTGCATGGTGTTCCATTTCAGAAACCACGATGCGGTCTGCTGAAGTTAGATTAAAGCGATTATCGCTGCCGCCATTACTAAATGCATATGCCAATAAGTTGATGCTTTCGGTGGCACTTTTCGTAAAGATAACTTCGTCTGCTTTGCCACCTAAAAATTTAGCAACTGTTTCGCGAGCACCTTCGTAAGCATCAGTTGCCTCTTCGGCAAGTTGGTGTGCACCGCGATGAACGGCTGCATTATGCATGCGATAGAAATTACTTTCGGCGTCAATAACTGAATTTGGCTTTTGACTAGTTGCGCCGGAATCTAAATAAACCAACCGTTTCCCATCGCGAATAGTGCGCTCAAAGATCGGAAAATCTTGGCGCACTACACGAGGGTCAAAGGCCATATTTATTACTTGCTTACATACTCGGCATAGCCATTTGCTTCGAGCTTTTCAGCAAGCTCAGGTCCGCCTTCTTCAACAATGCGACCGTCAGCAAATACATGTACGAAGTCTGGCTTGATGTAACGCAAGATGCGGGTGTAGTGAGTAATCAGCAATACACCTAGATCATTGTCAGCTTTGGCGCGAACGACGCCTTCAGAAACAATACGCAGAGCATCAACGTCTAGCCCTGAGTCGGTCTCATCAAGAATTGCGATTTTTGGCTTTAGTAGTTCTAGCTGCATGATTTCGTGACGCTTCTTCTCGCCGCCAGAGAAACCTTCATTTACATTACGTTCGGCAAATGATGGATCCATGCTGAGCGCAGCCATCGCTGACTTAACTTCGCCTACCCAAGTACGCAACTTAGGCGCTTCGCCGCGAAGTGCTGTTGCTGCAGTACGCAAGAAATTTGAAACTGAAACACCAGGAACTTCTACTGGATACTGCATCGCTAGGAACAATCCTGCACGTGCGCGCTCATCAACTGTCATGTCAAGTAAATCGACACCATCCAGAGTTACAGTGCCACCAGTAATCTGATATTTAGGGTGACCAGCAATCGAGTAAGCCAAAGTAGATTTACCAGAACCGTTTGGCCCCATGATTGCGTGGGTTTCACCGCTCTTGATAGTTAGGTCTACACCCTTCAAGATTTCAACTGGACCATTTTCAGTATCAACTGAAACTTTAAGGCCGCGAATTTCTAGTGTGCTCATAACAATCCTCTACTTAACTTCAACGGTTACGGAATCTCCGTCAACCACTACTGCATAAACATCAACTGGTGCTACTGCCGGAAGCGTTAAGGCGACTCCGGTTCGTAAATCAAACTCTGCGCCATGTAGCCAACATTCAATTTTGAATCCTGTTACATCGCCTTCGGAAAGCGAAGCATCAGAGTGGCTACAAGTGTCACCGATCGCAAATACTTCGGAACCAACGCGAGCAACACAGATGGATTTGCCATCTTTCTCAATTCGAACTGGCTTTCCTTCAACTAACGTGGCAAGGCTTAAATCACTCATTGGGCACCTGCTCTTTCGAGTTCTTGATCGATGCGAGTCATCAGACGATCTTGAATTTCGGCATTGCCGATTTCGGAAACTATCTCGTTAAAGAATCCGCGAACTACTAGACGACGAGCATCCTCGACCGCGATGCCTCGTGACATGAGATAGAAGAGTTGTTCATCATCAAAGCGGCCGGTAGTACTGGCGTGACCAGCACCAACGATCTCGCCAGTTTCGATTTCGAGGTTAGGAACCGAGTCTGCACGCGCTCCATCGCTTAGTAGCAAATTACGGTTTAGCTCGTAGGTGTCAGTACCTTCGGCAGCTGCACGAATAAACACATCGCCAATCCAGACAGTGTGTGCGTCTTGGCCAGCTAGTGCGCCTTTGTAATTCACTCGAGATTTAGCATTCGGCACCAAGTGATCAACGAACATTCGGTGCTCGAAGAATTGCCCAGCAGTTGCGAAATAAACTCCGATTAGTTCAACTGATGCACCTTGACCTTTAAATTCAACGGTTGGAAGTAAACGAACTACATCTCCGCCGACAGTTACGATGATTGATTTAAAGGTGGCATCTTTATCAACGATGGCATGTTGACGTGCCGCATGAATCGTTTTGGAATCCCATTCTTGTAATGAGACCACGGTTAAGTTAGATCCTGGTTCGCAGATAATTTCAATATCTTCAGCAATTAAGTGATCGCCAGTATTTTCAATAATCACAGTTGCTTTGGCGTTTGCGCCAATGCGAATTTGAACTCTAGAAAGTTCGGCATCGGCAAGCCCACCAGTTAGTCGATGCAGTGAAATTGGTTCGGCCAGTTCAGTGTTAGCCGCAATTTTTAGCACCGTAACTTCGCTAGCAGCTTCATGAATGCGGCCAACAATTACATCGTCTGTTGATGATTCAGCCGAAACTAATTCGCGACCAACACGTTCAAAAGTTACCCCGATAGGAGCGCTACCAGATAAAGCCAAAGTATTACGAGATGCTAATTTGAAAGTGCCATCATGCAAGCCACCAAGACGTTTGAGCGGAGTAAACCGCCAAGCCTCTTCGCGCCCAGTAGGCGTTAAGTAATTAGTTGTAAAAGTAGACATATTGAATTAACCAACCGCACCTTCCATTTGAAGTTCGATCAAGCGGTTTAGCTCGAGTGCGTACTCCATTGGTAGTTCGCGGGCAATTGGTTCGATAAATCCACGCACGATCATTGCCATGGCTTCATCTTCAGTTAATCCACGTGACATGAGATAGAAGAGTTGATCATCGCTAATCTTTGAAACTGTCGCTTCATGTCCCATCGATACATCATCTTCACGAATATCTACATACGGATAAGTATCAGAACGGGAAATTGTGTCGACCAAAAGCGCATCGCAT
>CAZFZK010000031.1:0-11444 GCA_964523605.1 uncultured Candidatus Planktophila sp.
TTGAACGAGTTGAAAACTAAGAGATAAAGCAGGCTTTAATCTGAGCTTCAGCATCAGCTGATGCAACAAATAGCAGTTCATCGCCGGCAGTAAATACCTCGTGGGGTTTTGGAGTCACTACTCGTCCATCACGAACGATCGCAGCAAGGGCAGAATTTTCAGGCAAAGTTATTTCTTCAACCGTTAGACCTAAGCATGATGAGTTATCAGGAAGTGTTAACTCAACCAGATTAGCTTCACCCTTTCGGAAAGAGAACAATCGAACAACATCGCCAACGCTTACTGCTTCTTCAACCAGGGCTGAAATGATTCTTGGCGTCGACACTGCAACATCTACGCCCCAAGATGAATCAAACATCCATTCGTTTTTTGGATGATTAATGCGAGCAACTACGCGAGGAACGCCGTATTCAGTCTTGCCTAAGAGCGAGGCCACTAAATTCACTTTGTCATCACCAGTTGCTGCAACTAGGACCTGACAAGTATCAAGTTTTGCTTTATCAAGCGAAGTAATTTCGCAGGCATCGGCTAGTAGCCACTCAGCATCTGGCACGCTATCCATTTTTAGTGATTTTGGATCGCGGTCGATTAACAGAACTTGATGGCCATTATCGAGAAGTTCGCGCGCGATAGCGCGACCTACGTTGCCAGCTCCGGCAATAGCAATTCTCACGTTATGACTCCTCGGGGGATTTAGCTAGAGCGGCTTCGACGGCTGCGAGTTTGCCTTCTTCAACAATTACATGGACCAAGTCGCCCTCTTGTAGCACTGTGTGCTCATCTGGAATCAAGCCTTCGCCTAAGCGAGTTATGAAAGCAACGCGAGCTGAAGTTATATTTTCAATGCGCAAAACAGGAGAGCCATACCAATCAGCGGCAGGATGCACTTCGCTTAAGCTGATCGTGCCAGTTGCATCGCGCCATTCCGAACGAGTTCCTTCGGGCATTAAACGACGAGAGATTTGATCGGTTGCCCAAACTACAGTTGCAACAGTTGGAATTCCTAGACGTTGATAAATTTCGGCGCGACCAGAATCGTATATTCGAGCGACTACGTTTGAAACACCGAATACCTCACGAGCAACGCGAGCGGCAATAATGTTCGAGTTATCGCCATTACTCACGGCGGCAAATGCTGATGCGGTTTCAATTCCAGCTTCGACCAAAGTGTCGCGATCAAAGCCAACACCAGTGACAGTGCGACCCTTAAAATCAGGGCCTAGTCTGCGAAAAGCTTCGCGGGATTGATCAATGATTGCGACGGAATGGCCCGCGGCCTCAAGTTCAGTTGCTAAGGAAGATCCGACTCGACCGCAACCCATGATTACTACATGCACAAGGATCAACCTATCACCCTTAGGCTTGCCAATTATGGAAACTGAGCGTACCGAATCAAAAAAGAGGGCGTTTAGGGTCGGCGAAAAGTTCACGACCACCATTGAAAAAGTAGCCCACGGTGGTCATTTTATTGCCCGGTATGAAGGTGCGGTTTTCTTTATTCGCCATGGAATTCCCGGTGAAAAGGTAGTTGTCGAAGTAACTAGCACGGGCAAGTCTTTTAATCGTGGCGATGTCGTAGAGGTTATCGAAGCTTCAACAGATCGAGTTATAGCGCCTTGTAAATATGCCCATCGTTTGGGGTGCGGAGGATGCGATTTTCAACACGTAGCTATTGCCCGCCAACGTGAATTAAAGAGCGATGTAATAACCGAGCAATTTTCTCGTATCGCAAAAATGGATTTAAAAGTTACGGTTGAAGAAGTAGGCGAACCACTTCAATGGCGAACTCGAGCAATCTTAAATATTGATGGTTCAGGTAAAGCTGGATTCTTCGGATCCCGTAGTCACAACTCAATTCAGATCGATGACTGCCTAACTTGTGTGCCTGAATTAGAATTATCTGAAATCACTAAACGGAGTTGGCAACCAAATACCAAACTAGAAGTTAGCGCCAATAGTCTGGGTGATCGAATAATTGCAAACGGGACAAATATTGAAGGTCCAGCTGAGTTAGTCGAAGTCGTTGGTGAGAGTAAATTCCAAGTCAGTCATTCTTCATTCTGGCAAAGCCATAAATCAGCTCCGCTAGTTTTAACACAAGCAGTAATGCAATATGCCGAATTGCAAAGTGGTGACCAAGTTCTCGATCTATATGGAGGAGTTGGGTTATTCACGGCGGCTGCACTGAGAGCACTAGGGACAACTGGCCGAGTTGATTTAGTTGAGGCAAGTTCGAGTGCAATTAGTGATGCCAAGGTGAATTTTGAAAATGTGACAAATGTGAATATTTATTTAGGTGAGGTAGCGAAAATAATGCCAAGAATTGGTTCAGCTGATGTGGTAATTCTCGATCCACCACGAGACGGTGCTGGACAATTAGTTTTACAACAAATCTCTGCGCTAAACCCAAAGCGAATTGTTTATGTAGCTTGTGACCCAGCCGCCCTTGCTCGCGATTGTGCTTTTGCTAACGATCTTGGGTGGCAATTAACCAAGGTCCGTGCTTTTGATCTATTTCCGATGACTCACCACATCGAGATGGTTGCTTTGTTTACCCGCTCTGCGATAGATTAGGAAAGTATCTCGACATCAAGATACTTTTTAGGAGGCGCAAGTGAGCAAGAATTCCTTCCAGGCCCAGACTTCACTCGAAGTTGCTGGACAGAGCTATCAGATCTTCGACATTACGAAGTTACCTGAAGCAGCGACGCTGCCATTTAGCTTGAAGGTTTTACTTGAAAATTTATTGCGCACCGAAGATGGCGCAAATATCACTGCCGAACAAATCAAGTCTTTGGCTAATTGGGATCCATCTGTTGAGCCAGATACCGAAATTCAATTCACTCCAGCACGTGTTGTTATGCAGGACTTCACCGGCGTTCCTTGCATCGTGGACTTAGCGACTATGCGCGAAGCCATCGTTGAATTAGGGGGAGACCCAGCGAAAGTAAATCCGCTGGCGCCAGCTGAATTAGTTATTGACCACTCGGTAATTGCAGATTTGTTTGGTACAAAAGATTCCTTTACTCAAAACACCGACATTGAATATCAGCGCAACCAAGAACGTTACCGGTTCTTGCGTTGGGGCCAAGGCGCCTTCGATGAATTTAAAGTTGTTCCACCTGGAACTGGAATTGTGCACCAAGTAAATATTGAATATTTAGCTCGCGTAGTTATGACTCGCAAAGTCGATGGCGTTCTGCGTGCCTATCCAGATACCGTAGTTGGTACCGATTCACACACCACGATGGTTAACGGTCTCGGTGTTCTCGGCTGGGGGGTTGGCGGAATCGAAGCCGAAGCAGCTCTTCTTGGTCAACCAGTTTCAATGTTAATCCCACGTGTAGTTGGATTTAAGTTAAATGGTTCGCTGCCAGTTGGCACAACAGCTACCGACTTAGCGCTAACAATTACTGAGATCCTGCGCAAGCACGGAGTAGTAGGTAAGTTCGTTGAGTTCTACGGTCCTGGTGTTGTTGCAGTTCCAATGGCTAACCGCGCAACTATCGGCAACATGAGTCCGGAATACGGTTCAACAGTTGCGATCTTCCCAATCGATGATGAAACATTAAAGTACTTGCGCCTTACTGGTCGCAGCGATGATCAAATTGCTTTGGTGGAAAGTTATGCCAAGAAACAAGGGTTGTGGCATGACCCATCTGCATCTCCTCGCTTCTCTGAACATATCGAGTTGGATCTATCAACTATCGTGCCTTCGATTGCTGGCCCTAAGCGCCCACAAGATCGAATTGCCCTGAGTGATTCAAAGGCAGCACTTGCTAAGTCACTGCCGGGCTATTTAAGCGATAAGACAAACGCGAACCCAATTGCGATCAAAGTTGGTTCAACCGATACCAAAATTACAAATGGTGACGTGGTTATCGCTTCGATTACTTCTTGTACGAACACATCAAATCCATCAGTAATGATTGGTGCAGCTTTGCTGGCCAAGAAGGCTGTTGAAAAAGGTTTGAAGTCCAAGCCATGGGTTAAAACCACTTTGGCACCAGGTTCAAAAGTAGTAACTGATTACTATGACAAAGCCGGTCTAACTAAGTACATGGAAGATCTCGGGTTTAACTTAGTTGGTTATGGCTGCGTAACTTGCATCGGTAACTCTGGTCCACTTCCAGTTGAAGTAAGCAAAGCAGTTAACGAACATGATCTTGCCGTAACTGCCGTGTTATCTGGTAACCGTAACTTCGAAGGCCGTATTAGCCCAGATGTGAAGATGAATTACCTTGCTTCACCGCCGCTGGTTGTTGCGTACGCAATCGCAGGCACTATGAATCATGACTTCGAAAAGGATTCGTTAGGTAAAGACCAGGCAGGTAACGATGTTTACTTGCGCGATATCTGGCCTTCGCAAGAGGAAATTGCAGCTGTTGTTGAAGCTTCAATATCATCTGAAATGTTTAAGAAAGATTACGCCAGCGTATTTGAAGGCGATCATCGCTGGAAGTCACTTGCGACTCCAACCGGAAATACTTTCGAGTGGGATCTCAACTCAACTTATGTGCGTAAAGCACCATATTTCGATGGCATGCCAGCGCAACCAAAGCCAGTAACTAATATTTCGGGTGCCCGAGTTATGGCAATCCTGGGGGACTCTGTTACAACGGATCACATTTCGCCGGCCGGAAATATCAAAGCTGATTCACCTGCTGGAAAGTATTTAGCCGAGCATGGAATCGAACGAGTTGATTTCAACTCCTATGGTTCTCGCCGCGGAAACCACGAAGTAATGATCCGCGGAACATTCGCAAACATTCGCTTGAAAAACCTACTACTCGATGGCGTTGAAGGTGGATTCACTCGCAACTTCCTTGATGGCGGCGCGCAATCAACTATTTACGATGCTTCAATGGCATATCAAGCAGCAGGTATTCCGCTAGTCATTTTGGCGGGCAAGGAATATGGCTCTGGATCATCACGTGACTGGGCTGCTAAGGGCACCGCACTTCTTGGCGTTCGTGCAGTTATCGCTGAATCATTTGAACGTATTCACCGTTCGAATTTGATTGGCATGGGCGTTCTTCCTTTGCAATTCTTACCAGGCCAAACCGCCGCATCTCTGGGTTTAACTGGTGAAGAAACTTTTGAAATCACAGGTATTGATGCGTTAAACAGCGGTCCTTCACCAAAGGAGCTAACGGTTAAGGCTGGCGATAAAACTTTCCAGGCTAAGTTACGTATAGATACGCCTGGCGAAGCTGATTACTACCGTCACGGTGGCATCATGCAATATGTATTGCGTTCGTTACTAGCTAACTAGTATTCAAGCGCAGGACAATTGAGCCTGAAAACCTTAGACTGTAGCCATGATCGAGCAGATTAAATCTCCTAAAGATCTAGCTGCCCTTTCGCCTGCCGAATTAAATGCGCTAGCTGCCGAAATTCGCACTTTCTTAATTGATAAAGTGACCAAAACCGGTGGTCACCTTGGGCCAAATCTAGGTGTAGTTGAGTTAACGATCGCTATTCATCGCAGCTTCGATTCCCCAAAAGATGTGGTTCTCTTTGATACTGGCCACCAAAGTTATGTCCATAAAATCTTAACTGGGCGTAGCGAAGGTTTTGATCTTTTGCGCCAAAAAGGCGGACTCTCTGGCTACCCAAGCCGAGGTGAAAGCGAACACGATGTCATTGAAAATTCACACGCATCGACTGCACTTTCTTGGGGCGATGGAATCTCCCGCGGATTCTCACTTACCGGTCAAAGCGATCGCCACGTAGTTGTTGTTGTTGGAGATGGGGCACTTACTGGCGGAATGTCATGGGAAGCGCTAAATAACATTGCAACCGCTGAATCTCGTAATTTGGTAATTGTGGTTAACGATAATGAACGCAGCTATTCGCCAACTATTGGCGGAATGGCAACTTATCTTTCTACGTTGCGAGTAACACGTGGCTATGAGAAATTCCTAGACTGGGGTAAAGACGTTCTGCAGCGCACACCAGTTGTCGGTGGCCCAATTTATGACACGTTGCATGGCATGAAAAAAGGCATCAAAGACATCATTGCTCCCCAAGGAATGTTTGAAGATTTAGGGCTTAAATACATCGGTCCAATCGATGGTCACGACATAGATGCAATGGAAAAAGCACTTCTAAAAGCCAAAGCTTTTGGAGCTCCGGTAATTCTTCATGCGATCACTGAAAAAGGCCGTGGTTACGCACCGGCGTTAGAAGATGAAGCCGAGAAGTTCCATGCTGTGGGAATTGTTGACCCCGAAACCGGATTGCCCCTGGCCAAAGGCGTCACTACCTGGACCAGCGTTTTTGCTGATGAATTAGTTAAACAAGGCGAAACTCACAAAAATTTAATTGCAATAACAGCTGCCATGTTAGGTCCAACTGGTTTAGATAAGTTTGCTGATAAATTCCCAGAGCGCACCATTGATGTGGGAATTGCTGAGCAGCACGCAGTAACTAGCGCTGCCGGATTAGCTTTTGCCGGCATGCATCCAGTTGTTGCGGTGTATTCAACATTTCTAAATCGTGCGTTTGATCAAGTTCTCTTAGACGTCGCTCTTCATAAAGCTGGGGTTACTTTTGTTTTAGATCGCGCTGGTATTACTGGCGATGACGGAGCCTCACATAACGGTATCTGGGATCTCGCCCTGACCGGAATTATTCCAACGATGCATGTTGCAGCTCCTCGTGATGGTGCCCGTTTACGCGAAGTGTTAGCTGAATCAATTCAAATTACTGATGCACCATCCATGGTGCGTTATCCAAAGGGCGAAGTGATCGCTGATATTCCGGCTTTCGAACGTCGTGACGGAATTGATGTGCTATATCGCGGCGAGAGCGCCGATGTTTTATTAGTTAGCGTTGGCGCAATGGCTGCAATGGCAGTCGAAGCTGCATCTCAGGCATATCGTGAAGATGTTGGCGTAACAGTTATTGATCCTCGTTGGATTAAACCGTTGCCACAATCATTAGTAACCATGGCAACGCGTTACAAGAGTGTGGTTGTTCTAGAAGATGGAATTCGACATGGCGGAATAGCCAGCACTATTAGCGAAATGTTCCGTGACGCTGGTTTACAAGTACCAATTCACTCAATTGGCGTTCCATTAACTTTCTTAGAGCACGCTAAACGCGGACAGATTTTGACTGAACTAGGCATTACGGCGCAACAGATTTCGTTAAGCATCGTTGAATGGAGCGCATCTCTTAAAGATGGCTTGCTTTCAACGATGCCAAATGAGTTAGCTAAGCTAGAGATGCAACGCCAGCTGGATGAAAACGCTGACCCGAGACGGCTTCGCTAATACCTTCGCGATCTAGGTAAGGCAAGATTCCACCGAGCATCATTGGCCAACCAGCACCAAGCAACATACAGATATCGATCTCAGCTGCGGTACTAACTACGCCCTCATCAAGCATCATGCGAGCTTCTTCAGCCAACGCTTTCAACGCACGCAAGCGAACTTCTTCACCAGTTGATGGTTTATCGCCCTTTTCCATGAGCGCAACAGCAGCCGGGTTAGGAATTAACTTGCCAGCCTCGTCCTTGATGTAGAAAGTACGAACGCCTTCTTTAACAAGGCGTTGCATCGTAGGGGAGATGCGATATCGAGGACCGAGATTTTTGTTCAAAGTCTCAGCGACGTGAAGTGCTACACCTGGGCCAACTAATCCAACAAGTTCAAACGGTGACATTGGGAAACCAACACTACGAAGAGCGTTATCGGCAACATCTGCCGGAGTTCCTTCATCCATCGCATCGGTAATCTCGCCCATGAAACGAGTTAACAAACGATTAACCACAAAGCCAGGTGCGTCCTTAGTAATAACCATGGTCTTCTTTAGTTCTTTACCGATATTCACAGCAGTAGATGTAGTCGCATCATCGGTTTTTGAAGTACGAGCAACCTCAAGTAGTGGCATGATGGCAACTGGATTAAAGAAGTGGAAACCGATAACACGTTCTGGATTCTTCATGCCTTCAGACATAGCTTCAACCGAGAGCGAAGAAGTATTCGTAGCAATCACACATTCTGGTGAAACAATATTCTCGAGCTTTTTAAACAGATCCTGCTTAAGGGCAAGTTCCTCAAAGATTGCCTCGATCACAAAGTCACAACCGGCAAATACTTGTTGATCTGCCGATCCGCTGATCAGCAAACTTAATCGGCGAGCTGCTTCTTCGCTAAGGCGTTTTTTCTCGACTAATTTCGCAAGTTCATTACGCACCCAAGCCACACCTTTATCAGCGCGTTCTTGGTCAATATCAGTCATCACGATTGGAGTCTTTAAATTGCGCAGCAAAAGCAACGCCAATTGCGAAGCCATCAGACCAGCGCCAACAACGCCTACTCGAGTTATCTTGCGACCGAGAGCTGGCTTTGGTGCACCTTCAACTTTTTTACGCTTCTTTTGGATTAAATTGAAAGCATAAAGCGAGGCGCGAAGGGGATCGCTCATTGTTAGATCAGCCAAAGCTTGATCTTCGGCATCAAAGCCTTCGCCGAGAGAGTTACTTTTGGCAGCTGCAATTAACTTAAGGGCGGCATTTGGGGCATCGATTTCAGCGCCACCATACTTCTTAAGTGCGGCAGCTTTTCCGGTAGCAAGAGCACTTTCCCAAGCCGGATCATTGCTGTAGTCAGCTCGCTCAATTTTGGTCGAACCACTTAAAACACTGGCCGCAAATTGAACTGACTTTTCTAAGAAGTCGGCTGGCTCGTAAACCGCATCGACTACACCAAGCTTTAGGGCATCTTTAGCTTTCATCATCGTGTTATTGGCTAGCGCGTTTAACATGATTACTTGAACAGCGCGTTCTGGCCCAATTAATTTTGGCAGAATTGTTGCGCCACCCCAACCTGGAACTAAACCAAGGAATACTTCAGGTAATCCAGTTAGTGCAGTTGTAGCCAATGTGCGGTAGTTGCAATGCAAACCAACTTCTAAGCCGCCACCTAGTGCTAGACCATTAATAAAAGCGAAAGTTGGTTTTCCAAGAGATCCCAAGCGACGGAAAACATCGTGTCCCAATTTTCCAATAGCCACAGATTGTTCGCGCTGCGTTAAAAATGAAAGGGCAGAAAGATCGGCACCAGCTGCGAAAATAAATGGCTTACCTGTTAGCGCCACTGCAACCACATCGCGACCGGCCGCATCAGTAATTGCGTTATCGAGAGCTAAAAGTGATTTAGGCCCGAAAGTATTTGGGCGATTGTGATCTTGCCCGTTATCAAGTGTGATCAGCGCTAATTTTCCGGTGGCACCAAATGGAGTCAAATCAATTTCTCGAACAAAGGCATTAGTAATTACTTCTTCAGGAGCACCTTCTGGCATGACGATTTCAGTAGCCATTTTTATTTGCCTCCCTTAAAGTTTGGGTTTTCCCAAATGATGGTGCCGCCCATACCTAAACCAATACACATAGTGGTGATGCCATAACGCACCTCTGGATGAGCTTCAAAGCCACGAGCTAAGTTAAGAATTAAGCGAACGCCAGAGGATGCAAGTGGGTGGCCAACTGCAATTGCGCCACCTACTGGATTAACCCGAGGATCATCATCTGCTATTCCAAAGTACTCAAGGAAACTAAGCACCTGAACTGCGAAAGCTTCATTAACTTCGAAGAGTCCAATGTCTTGGATTTCTAGGCCAGCTTTTGCAAGTGCTTTTATAGTCGATGGCACTGGTCCATAGCCCATGATTTCTGGTTCGACGCCGGCGAATGCAAACGTAACCATGCGAGCTTTAATCGCTAAACCGAGTTCGTTGGCTTTATCTTCAGCCATCACGAGGGCTGCAGTTGCGCCATCATTTAAACCAGCTGCATTTCCTGGAGTTACGCGACCACCTGGACGAAATGGAGTTTTCAAAGCTGCGAGAGCCTCCATAGTTGTGCCAGGTCGTGGTGGCTCATCGACAGTTGCAATGCTCCAACCTAATTCAGGATTTCGCGCAGCTGTTGGAATTAAATCTTTCTGAATAATGCCAGCTTCATATGCAGCCGCAGTTTTTAATTGTGAATTAAGCGCGTAGCGATCAGCGCGTTCCTTGGTGATAGTAGGGAAACGGTCATGTAAATTTTCCGCAGTGTTTCCCATTGCAAGTGCATCGGTTGAAACAATTTTCTCAGCTAAGTAACGAGGATTTGGATCAACACCTTCACCCATTGGGTGGTTGCCCATATGTTCAACACCACCCGCAATCGCGACATCGTAGGCACCCATTGCAATCGAGCCAGCCACAGTTGTGACAGCTGTTAGCGCACCAGCACACCAGCGATCAATTGAATATCCAGGAACTGTGTTTGGCAGGCCCGAGAGAAGAGCTGCGCTTCGACCAATATTCATTCCTTGATCACCGCTTTGGGTAGCAGCGGCAATTGCAACATCATCGATTGTCTTTGGATCAACTTTTGGATTTCGTTCGAGTAATCCACGGATTGCGCGAACAATTAAATCGTCGGCACGAGTACCGGCATATAAACTGCCAGCTTTTCCAAATGGAGTTCGAACTGCATCAACTATGACAACTGAGCGCGACATTGCGGGAGCCCTTCGGTAAGTGTTACCAAAGGTTACTGGTCGGTAAGGTTAAGCAGCAACTACGCCGCTAGTTACTTACCCAACTTTGGTTGCGAGAGTGCTAACTACGCTACGGCAGATTTAGCTGGTGCTGCAGTTGGCTTGCTCGATGAGGACTTCAAATAGTACGAAAGCACGATCGCTAAGTAGGCTGCCCAGAAAACAAACTGCAGCAACGACATGGTGGTATCAAAGCCGATTGTGCCTGCTAGAACTCCAGCAAGTAGAGATTCCTTTGGGATAACCGACGTTACATCCCAGATAAAGAAATCAACGCCAGGCAACCAACCAAGTTCTTGGTATTCGTGAATGCCATAGCTCAGAACGCCAGCGGCGACAATAACCAGAGCGATTCCGGTGTAGTTAAAGAATTTAGATAGATTGATTTTGATCGAACTGCGATAAATCAAATAACCGAGGGCAATTGCTAGGCCCAGACCTAAAATTAGGCCGACTGTTGCAGATGGGGTTGATGAAACAGTCTTAAAGTTGGCATAAATAAAGAGTGATGTTTCTAGACCCTCGCGAACTACGGCAAAGAATGCTGCCGCGGCGAGCGCTAAAGGACCGGCAAGAACGGCAGTACTCATCTGGCCTTCTAACTGGCCCTTTAAATGGCGAGCTGTGCGCTTCATCCAGAAAACCATCCAAGTAACAAAGCCAACTGCCACAAATGAAGTGGTTCCGGCGAAGAATTCTTCCCCCCGCGCGCTCAGCTCGGTTGAGGTGAAGGTCAGGAATGCCCCAGTGGCCAAGCTGACTAGCACGGCTAGGGCTACACCTGCCCATAACGGCGCCAGAAGGGCCCTGCGACCAGTCTTAACGAGGTAGGCAACCAGGATTCCCACGATTAGGGCAGCTTCTAGGCCTTCGCGGAGGGCAATT
>CAZFZK010000032.1:0-3802 GCA_964523605.1 uncultured Candidatus Planktophila sp.
AATCGCGGAGGCGCTAACTTAAGTACCGGCAAGCCATTATTTGATGCCAAAGAGAACTTCAGTGGACTCTGGATTATTGAGGCAGCTGATGCCGAAATAGCTCGTAAATTGGCTTTTGAAGCATCAAAAGCGTGCAACCGAAAGGTTGAGTTGCGCCCCTTTCACTGAGAAATTTGAGAAATAGCTCTGGTAGAGCCACGATCTACAAAATCGCCAACCCATAGTTCGCTCTTCTTTTTCCGCATATTTTTATCCGCGGCTATGACTTCAACCATTATTTTTCCACATGACTCTGCCATCTCAAATGCATTGAATGCAATTGTCGAAATCTTTGGACTTGCTGATTCGGCTTGTTCTTCAAGAATATTTACACCTATGATCGAAAGATCTCTCGGTATAGATAAACCGTATTGAGCAGCGGCGTCAACGAATGCTGTTGTTACGTAGTCAAGCAATGAAATAATGCCAGTAATTTCTGGATAATCATGCTTAAAGTTTTTCGCTAGTGCATTTCCACCAATTAAGGTATTGGCAACCGAAATTACCCTTAATTTAAGTTTGAGTGCCGATGCGACTTTCTTAAGAAAAGGATTTAGTTCCAAAGTTGTGGCTAGGACGCCAATATTTACATGACCTAATTCTTTAAGATGCCCTAAGGCTAATTTGTAAACCGATTCAAAATCTCTATCAACGAAGTTGTAAGCAAAATCAAATTTAGGTCTACCAAGAATGACAAACGGAATGTTTGCACGATTTAATAAGTGAACACGTTGATCTTCATCTACTACATCCATCAAAATTACACCGCCGGAGAAATTTAATTTAATCAGAGCTTCAATTTCGGCATTCTTATCATTAGAAAATGGCCAGATGACACTGTGAGAACCAGATTTCCTCACCCCAGTGACAATTCCATCTAGTAGAGCGCCATCAATCTGAGATGGTTGAGCTTCGAATGGATTCGCGGTCAAAATTGTGACCATGCGTGGAGAACCACTAGCCAAAGCAGCGGCAGCATAATTAGCCTTGTACCCAGTCTGCTCAATTGCGGCCATTACTCGCGCTTTGGTGGCTTCACTAATCGAGCGCCGGCCCGAGATGGCATAGGAAACAGTGCTTTCAGATACGCCAGCTAGCTTGGCGATGTCCGCTCGCGTTGTCATCCTCTGCCCCTAACTTTTTGGCAAATAGGGCCTAAACCCTTGACTCATTTGCCGACAATGCGTAGATTACATCACTATCGACGCGCGTCGACTATATATGTAAATTAGGGGGAGTTTATGAAGATGCAACGTTTAGGAGTTGGTCTCCTAGCAGTTTCATTAGCATTTCTTGGCTCAATCGCGCCGGCTCAAGCAGCAGGTACGTTGACGGTTTGGGTTAACTCAGGAGAAGAAGCGGCATACAAGGCAGCTTCAGAAGCTTGGGCAACTAAAAATGGCGTGACAGTAAACATCGTAGCTAAATGCGGTCTTGGCGATTGCGGACTTAGCAAGCTTGGTCCTGCAGGCGCTGGTCCTGATCTTTTCACAGCGTCACACGACAACACAGGTGCTTTAGTTAAGTCTGGCGTAGTTACTTCTCTTAGTTCCGTGATTAAGAAAAGTGCCTATCCAGCTGCTGTCATTTCGGGTGTGAGCTTTAATTATCAGCAGTGGGGTATCCCAATTGCTGTCAGCAATATCGCTTTGGCAACAAATCTAACTCTCGTTCCAACAGGCGCACCTAAGACTTGGAAAGATCTGGAAAGTACTGCGACTTCCCTAATCGCATCTGGAAAAGCTTCAGTTGGAATTGTGACTCACATCGATGGTTACTTCATGCAACCATTTTTTGATTCCATTGGTGGATATGTATTTTCCAATAAGAATGGTTCATACATAAATACAAAGCAAGTTGGCCTAAACTCAAAGGCGCTAATGAAGAATGCATCGTTGATGGATGGATGGCTCGCAGCAAAGATATTTGATAAGTCAAATACTTATGATGGATCTAACTTCTCAAACGGTAAAGCTCCATATGCAATCGTTGGCCCATGGTCAATTGATGGCCTAGATAAAGCTGGTGTTAAGTATGAAATTTCCAGCATTCCAGCCGTAACTGGTGGAACTGCAAGAGCATTCAGTGGCGTTACAGCTGTTTATATGAACAGATTCACAAAGAACAACTTGTTAGCTCGTAAGTACCTAGTTGAAGTTGTACAAACAGCAGCTTTCAGCAAGGCAATTACAAAGGCAAATAACAGCTACCCAGCAAACATCGAAGCAGCGGCGACTGTTGATGCAAAGAGTGTTGCTGGCAAGTTTGGAGCCTATGGCGCTCTATGTATTCCAATGCCGAATGTTTCAGAAATGAACAATGTTTGGACTTACTGGAATAACGCATTCGCAGATTGGGCAAGCGGAAAAGCTAAGTTCGGAGCAGCAATGGATTCTGCCGCAAAGAACTTAAATACTGCGCTAGGCAATTAATAAATCTGCTTAAAGCGGGGGTCCTGGAGTCGAGGGAATCCAGGACCCCTTTAAGCATTTTTCAAGCGTAATCTGGGCTAGATGGAATGGGGGTTAAAGTGTGAAAAAGATTTCAATGTCCAAAATATTGAAATATTTACTTACTTACGGCCTCATTACTCTGATCTTGGTGATGGCCACCAAGTTTCTGCAAGACAGAGCTTGGTTCTTATCTATATTTTTCTATCTCTCAGCTTCGTTAATTTTTTCAACTTATGTAATAAGCAAGAAGACACCAGGCAAGTATTTACTACCAGGCGTTTTGCTTCTTTGCCTCTTTCATATTTATCCAGCCTTTTATTCAGGTGCAGTGGCTTTTACTAATGACTCAAATGGTCATCAACTCTCGAAGACTCAGGCAATTGCAGCAATATTGCAAGATTCTAAGATACCAATTCAGACTCAGTCGCCAATTAATTACCAATTAGTTCTCAACACCTCTACTCGAGAAGTTTTAATAGTTTTTAAGTACTCAGACTCAAGTTACTGGATCGGAAATTCAAAATCAGTTGAAAAGCTAGACCTGAGTCAGTTAGAGTTTTCTATTAACGGGCAGATTAAATATGTTGATGGACAAAAGGTTTTAGCATTAGATCAAGTCGATCGATATATAAACCAAATTCAAAATATCACGATAAAGATGGCAGGCGGGGTAACTCTTCAACCGATAGACCTCCAAACTTTAGAAGCGTCACAACCGGCTTTTACCTACAATGCCAGCTCAGATCAACTTACAAATGTTCTCTCTGGTGAGAAATACGAACCTAATGACAACGGCCAAATGGTCAGCGATGCAGGTGAGCTTCTTTACCCAGGCTGGAAAGCCAATATTGGGTGGCGCAATTTTACCTCGGTGATAACAGATAAAGAGATGCGTACTCCGCTATTGGCAGTTCTAACGTGGACAATTGTCAATGCATTTCTAGTTGTTTCCTTTGGATTCTTATTTGGCCTTGTTTTAGCTTTGATATTCAACTTTAAACATATGAGGTCTAAGCGGTTCTACCGAACTATTTTTATCATTCCGTTGGCGATTCCCAGTGTGCTTTCAATTCTGGTTTGGTCTGGTTTATTCACCGCTGAGACAGGCGTGATTGATCGGATTTTTCATATTTCGACCCCTTGGTTAACCGACCCATGGTGGGCACGTGTGGCTGTGTTAATTGTCGAACTTTGGTCAACTTTTCCTTACATGTTCCTCATTTCAACCGGAGCTATTCAAGCTATCCCTAGTGAAATATTGGAAGCGGCAGAAATTGATGGGGCATCGCCAACGAAAACATTTACCCAGT
>CAZFZK010000032.1:3812-8055 GCA_964523605.1 uncultured Candidatus Planktophila sp.
CGCTTGTAGTTAGAACCGTTGCACCGCTACTGATCGCATCCGGCGCAATGGCCTTAAACAATTTTGGCGCAATCTATTTACTAACCGGCGGTGGGCCAACATTCTCAAATTCAAATGGAAATGCAGGCGCCACAGATATCTTGATCTCCTATACCTACAAGCTTGCATTCAATGGTCAAGAGGGAAATAACTACGGCCTAGCGAGTGCACTTTCCATTCTTAACTTTGTCTTGGTCGGAGCAATATCGCTATACGGGCTCCGAAAAATGAAGACGATGGAAGAGATAAATTAAATGAGGATTCTTAGATTTTTAGACTCAAAGAAGTCAAGATTTTGGATACGCAAAGTTTTATGGCGTCATTTAGTTGGAATTGTAGTAGTTGCGTTTTCAATCTTTCCTTTGGTTTGGATGATATCTGGTGCTTTTGATGTAACTGGGCAGATCAGCACTCAAAAATTAATTCCAATACATAAAGGCTTAGATAACTTTGCTCAGCTCTTCTCAAGTTCTAGCAAACCCTTCCTAATTTGGGCCAGAAACTCAATGGTCGTGGCTATCTCAGCCTCGGCTATGCAGGTAGGTATTGGCGCTTTAGCCGCATACACCTTGAGTCGCCACAGATTTAAAGGTCGAAAACTAACTCTCTCGACAATCCTAATTGTGCAGATGTTTCCGCAATTACTGGCCGCGACCTCTCTTTTCCTAATTATAAATACTTTCGGAAAATCATTTATGTTCTTGGGTCTTGGCCATCAGTTGCCTTTAATACTTGTATTCGGTGGCTCAGCACTTGGCGTAAATACCTGGATGCTAAAGAGTTTCTTTGATACTTTGCCAACAGAGATAGATGAGGCTGCCAAAATTGACGGGGCAGATCATTTCCAGATTTTCCGAAAGATAATTGTTCCATTAGCAACACCGATATTTGTAGTCACTTTCTTGCTCTCTTTCATTGGAATTCTGAATGAGTACTTAATTACATCAGTAATTCTTGGCCTTGACGGAAACAAAATGACAGTAGCTGTCGGATTGCAGCAATTTATTTATGGCCAATACAGCAAAAATTGGGGCCCATTTACTGCCGGCGCCCTCTTAGCGACAATCCCAGTACTAACACTATTTATTTTCCTGCAAAAGCATTTGGTTTCAGGTCTTGTCAGCGGTTCTACTAAGGGTTAAATCTAATCAAACTAATGGATAGGGAAAAATGAAAAAGTTCATAATCGGAGTAAGCGCATTTGCCGTGATAGCGTCAAATAGCGCTATTTTCTATGTGGCACAAGCGGCAACACCAAGTTCCATTTCTACAACTACTGCAGTGAAGGCAGCTAAGTGGAACTCGACAGTAAAACTAACTTATTCAAAGACATCAGTAGTTATGCAGCCAGATGGAATTCCTAATCATGCCAGAGATGCTCACTACGCTGTTCCGAATGCCGGTGTTATTGTTCCTGATGCGAATACGGCAAATATCGTAAAAGATCCGACTAAATCTCAAACATATAAATTTATAATTCCAACCACACCAAAGTATTCAACCAAGACAACTTCAACTTCATTGGGGTCTATCGGAGTGATGATTTCTGGCGCGGTTCTGTATAACCCTTTTGAGGGTGATGGCAAAACTGTAGCGATGGCAAATAACTTCACCATTACAAATTCCGCTGGGATTACGGCCTCATTCGTAGATAAGTGTGCAGGTCACCCAACTCCAGACGTAGGCGCTTATCACTATCACGGTTTACCAACATGCGTAACAGCCAAAGTAGATAAGGTTGGGAAACCTTCACATGTTATTGGTTTCGCACTTGATGGCTTTCCAATTTACGGAGATAGAGATGCTAAGGGTAAGCAGATAAGTGCAAAAAACCTTGATAAGTGCAATGGCGTAAATAGCCCAACCTTGGAATTTCCAAAAGGTATTTATCACTATGTACTTCTCGGCACCGCGGATGCACGTTCATCCATTGCATGTTTCCACGGAGAAGTCGATGCCAGTCAAATTCAGTCAATGCCAGCCATGGGGGGAATGGGTGTAGTGCCAGATACAGCTGCTGCTGCCCAGAAATTAGGAATTACCGAAGATGCGCTAAAGGCTGCATTTGGTTCAACTACACCACCTGATGTTGCTCAGGCGGCAAAGAATTTAGGAATCACTGAAGCAGTTCTAGCCGCAGCTTTAGGGCTTCCACCTAAACCATAATTTGAAGGGGAATACTTAGCCCATGATTGAAATTGAGCAATTTCAGGTTCGCGGCCTATCTGGGGCGGTTCATAAAGTTCGTTTTGGTTCGCGCACAGTTGATTACTGGGCGCCGGCAAATCCCGGGCACCATGTTCTCGTTGCTCACGATGGTCAGAACATTTTCGATAAACGAAACATCGGAATTAATCCCCATCAGAGAGTTACTTGGGAACTTGCTAAATCTGCAACCAGAATCGCTGAATTAAATGATCTAACGCCACCAACCGTAATTGGCATTTATCACACCCCCTATGTCGAAGATAATCTAGGTCGCGTTAAGGAATATACCCCTGCTGCTTTTATGAGTAAGCGAGAAGAATGGGCACCAATTAGTAATGGCTTATATCCGGAAAATATTGATGCTTTTCTTAGTGGTTTAAATGCCGATGAACATATTGAAAATATAGTCAATGTAATTGTTCCAACCATTACCCAAAAATTTGGACAGACCTATTCCCCTGAAACCACCGCAATTCTTGGTGCAAGCATGGGCGGATTAGCTGCAATCTATGGCGTAATTCGTAGACCGGATTTCTTTCATACCGCCCTTAGCTTCTCACCTCACTGGCCAATCGGAGGAAACAAATTAGCAGAAAGTATGATGTCTGCTTTTCCAGAACCAGGTGCTCATAAACTCTGGATGAGCAGAGGCACTAAAGGTTTAGATGCAAGCTATGAAGAGCCACAAGATTTAGCAAATAAACTGATTAAAGCAAGAGGTTATCGCGAAGGTGCAGATTTAAAGTATCGAACTTTAAATAGAGGCGCACATACAAATGCGACCTGGGCACGTTATGTACCCGATGCGCTAAATTTCTGGCTGCAGCAGAGTTAACTAGCGATGTGCCCGCTCGTAAGAAATAGGGTCTAGCGCATCTAAGTTAATAACATCCATTTTGTTAACTGCCAGAATGTCGGCGATCTGTGCTCGATGCTCAATTCCATGATTAACCGTCTGAGCAACAATCGTTGTGTTTAGGAAAGAAACCGTTTTTTCGTATCGAACAAATGTCAGCATCTCTTCTGGTTTATCTATCAAATTCAGAAATGCCTCATCATTTTTAAGAGACTGAGTTGCAAGTGCTTTCATGCCTTCGGAAGTAAGTGGGAATGGTGTTTCGGTAGGTGCATCTTCTTTTTTCAGCCGGGCAAGTAGACGAGATTGACCCATCACGATGTGGTTAGCGATGGCGCCAACAGTCCACTCTGGATTCCATGCGGAATAGGAAAGCGCTTCCTCTGGAAGTTCGCTCAGTTGGGTAAATACAGAATGGTTCGCCCAAGCCATATGCTTAAAAAGTCTTAACAATGCTGGATCAGTCATGTCGCAAATCCTATTCCTTATTCTTTGATTCGTGAATGAAGCTCCAAACATCAAGGCTGTCAAGGTCAATATGGTGTCCGTGCTGTTTCATAATTGCCGCGATTTGCCCTTTATGTTCGGCAGCATGCATTACGGCTTGCGACAGAATTAAAGATGTAGTGGCGTGGATAATTCCATTTTCGCCTTGAATTTCTAGATCCCTATCTGGCCCATTGCAATTATCAAGCAACACCGCATCTAGTTCGGCCATGATCGCTAAGTATTCTCGTGCTACTGCGCCGTTGGTAATTGGTTTTAGGTCAGTCCAGAGAGTTCCATTTACGCAATATCGATACCACTCACCGCTACCGGCCAAGTGCGTAAGGATTTCGCCAATCGGCCATTCGCCCTCAGTAGCCTTTAAGCCAAATACGTCATCAGGTTGCTCGGCGAAAAATGAATAAATTTTTTGGTTCGACCAAGCCAAGTGTTTTAGCGAAGTTTCTAGTGAAATCATAGAAATACCTTATATCTGGGCTACTTATAAGTGGCTAGGAATCTCATATTTCGAAGCAAAAAAACTATAAATTGCGAATTTGGTGAACTCGTTTATGCTCTATTTATAAAGTTAAACAAATTGAAAGGTCTAACTCATGTCTGATTCTGCAAAGTGTCCGGTACCTCATGGCGCAA
>CAZFZK010000032.1:8155-11301 GCA_964523605.1 uncultured Candidatus Planktophila sp.
TGAAAGGTCTAACTCATGTCTGATTCTGCAAAGTGTCCGGTACCTCATGGCGCAAATACCACGGCCGAATCTGTAAATGCAGATTGGTGGCCAAAGAGTCTTAACTTAGAAATCTTGCATCAACATGACACTAAGACCAATCCACTTGGTGCTGACTTTGATTATTTAGAAGAGCTCAAGAAGTTAGATATTGCTGCACTTAAAAAAGATATGCATGCATTGATGACAGATAGTCAGAGCTGGTGGCCCGCTGACTGGGGTCACTACGGCGGATTAATGATTCGTCTTTCATGGCATGCAGCAGGCACATATCGCGTGGCCGATGGTCGTGGCGGTGCGGGATCAGGAAGCAATCGTTTTGCACCACTTAACTCTTGGCCAGATAACGCGAACTTAGATAAAGCTCGTCGACTGCTTTGGCCAATTAAGAAAAAGTATGGCAACAAAGTTAGCTGGGCAGATTTACTAGTTTTGGCCGGCACGATTGCTTACGAATCAATGGGCCTAAAGACTTTTGGTTTCGCATTTGGTCGCCCAGATATTTGGTATCCAGAATCAGACATTTATTGGGGTAATGAAAAAGAATGGCTTGCGCCAAGTGATTCACGTTATGGCGATTTAAATGATGCATCAACTATGGAAAATCCATTAGCTGCAGTTCAAATGGGTTTGATTTATGTAAATCCAGAAGGTGTAAATGGAAAGTCTGATCCACTTAAGACTGCCCAACACATTCGTGAAACCTTCGCTCGTATGGCCATGAACGATGAAGAAACAGTGGCACTTACTGCCGGTGGCCACACAGTTGGTAAAGCGCACGGAAATGGTTCAGCTAAGAATTTAGGACCAGCACCAGAAGGCGCGCCTATTGAAGAAGCTGGCCTGGGCTGGATGAATCACACCACTCGTGGCATCGGTCGCGACACTGTAACCAGCGGAATTGAAGGGGCTTGGACCACAAATCCAACTAAATGGGATGGCGGATATTTCGATCTGCTCTTTAAGTATGACTGGGAGTTAAAGAAGTCGCCGGCCGGGGCAACACAATGGGAACCAATTAATATTGACGAGGCAGATAAGCCAGTAGATGTTGAAGATCCATCAATTAAATACAACCCAATGATGACTGATGCCGACATGGCCATGAAGTTGGATCCTGTCTATCGCGCAATTTCAGAGCGTTTCCAAAAAGATCAAGCGGCATTCGATGATGCGTTTGCTCGCGCTTGGTTTAAGTTAACGCACCGTGATATGGGACCAAAAGTTCGCTACGTCGGACCTGATGTTCCAGCTGAAGATTTAATTTGGCAAGATCCAGTTCCGGCTGGCAATACCAAATACAACGTGGCCGAAGTTAAGCAAGCTATTGCTGCTTCTGGTCTTTCAGTTTCAGAACTTGTAACAACAGCTTGGGATAGCGCTCGCACATATCGCGGTTCAGATAAGCGCGGCGGAGCAAATGGTTCGCGCATTCGTTTAGCACCGCAGAAAGATTGGGAGGGAAATGAGCCAGCACGTTTAGCTCGCGTGCTTTCAGTTCTCGAACCAATCGCAGCAAAGAGCGGTGCATCAATTGCAGATGTAATTGTTTTAGCTGGTGGCGTTGGTGTTGAAATGGCTGCGAAAGCTGCCGGACACAATGTCGAGGTTCCATTTACTCCAGGTCGCGGCGATGCAACTGCTGAGCAAACTGATGCTGAATCATTTGCGCCGCTTGAGCCAATTCACGATGGTTTCCGTAACTGGCAAGCAAAAGATTATGTAGTTAGCCCAGAAGAGTTATTACTTGATCGCGCACAATTGATGGGGCTAACAGCGCCTGAAATGACAGTGTTACTAGGAGGCATGCGCGTAATTGGCACCAACCATGGGGGCACAAAACATGGCGTATTTACCGAGAAAATAGGCTCTTTAACCCCTGATTTCTTTACGAATCTGACCGACATGAATTACGTATGGGAACCAGCAGGTGTGAATCTGTACAACATGCGCAACCGAAATACTGGCGAAGTTAAGTTCACCGCTACTCGAGTAGATCTAGTTTTCGGATCTAACTCAGTTCTTCGTGCTTATGCTGAGCTGTATGCCCAAGATGACAACAAGGCCAAGTTCGTAAATGACTTTGTATCTGCATGGGTTAAGGTAATGAACGCTGATCGTTTCGATATTTAGCGAGAAAGTTCTTCTAGTACTTCAATAACGTGGCGGTATTGCTTGCCAGTTGCTGTTGTCATGCCAATTTCACAGGCGCGATTTGCTGAGATGTAATAAGCATCCTCGCGTGCTTTGATTTCACTTGCCTGTAGTGAAGTTGCAGACGCGGTTAATTCTGGGAAAGTTAAGCCACGATCACCAGCAAAGGCACAGCAGCCCCAATTCTCTGGTGTGAAAACTTCATCGGAAATTGATTTAGCTAAATTGTTCAGCGAACCACTGATGCCAAGCGCGGTAGTTGAACAAGTTGGGTGAACTGCCACTGATTTAACTTTCTTAATTGAAAGTCTTGGCAATATGTGTTTTTCGGTGAATTCCACAGCATCGATTACTTGCAAATTTGGCTGTCTTCCGAGCAGTTCGGTTAATCCACTAGAGCAAGAAGAGGCATCAGTGACGATAGTTACCGGCTTGCCATTTGCAACTTTGGTTAATGCGCCAATTACCGAGCTGCTCATAACTTCGTAGCCATCGGCATACCCCTTTGATTTCCAGGGTGTGCCACAACAAAGAGATTCAATGCCAGTTGGTATCGAAAGCTTGATTCCAGCCCGCTTTGCTAAAGTCATAAATGTGTTAGCGGAATCGCTAGTGCCAAATAGTGTGCCCGTGCACGAAGGGAAGAAAATGGCGTCAAAGTCGCTAATTGGCGCTGCTTTTCGAATAGTTCCGCCAGTTGGGTATCTGTTTAGACCTGGAATCAGATTAGCGATCTTTAAGGCTGCCGCAGCAGCTTGCGTAAATAGTGACCAATTCTGAGCGGCTAGTTTCCAAGCCAATTTAGTAATATGTAAAGCAGTCTCTGAACGTAATTCACTAACGAGTGACCCGGTATTAATTGAGATTGGGCAAGTAGTTGCACACATACCATCTACCGCGCAGGTATCTTTACCATCATAGGCAAATTCTTTTTCAATTTCACTAGCAAGTGA
>CAZFZK010000033.1:0-1682 GCA_964523605.1 uncultured Candidatus Planktophila sp.
GACCAGTCTCGCGACCATGCAAAACAAGTTCACGATCGGCACGTTGCAAGGACAAACAGATTCGCTTTGTTACTACGAATGCAATTGGAGGCAATATAAAAATAGCGATGCGGCTAAACCACATAACTTGGTTGATGGCCAAGTGGAAAGTGGTAGCAATGATGTCGTTGCCGCCATTGATTAGCGCAACTAGCATGAAAGTTAGCGACATAACACCAAGAGCGGTGCGGTTAGGGACGTTACGCGGACGATCTAATAGATGATGTTCGCGTTTATCACCAGTGATCCAACTTTCGATAAATGGGTAAAGCGCCATTCCAGTGAAAAGTATTCCGGGCACAATTAAACCTGGAATCAAAATATTCCACGAGATGGTGTAACCAAAAATGTAGGACTCAAGTGGAGGTGACATACGCACCAAGCCATCAAGCCAACCCATATACCAATCGGGCTGCGACCCAGCCGAAATTTGGCCAGGATTGTAAGGACCGTAAAGCCAAATTGGGTTAATTGAAGCAACTGCGCCGAGGAATGCGGTAACACCGAAAACGATGAAGAAGAAACCACCAGCTTTAGCCATGTACGCCGGCATTAATGGGTAGCCAACAACGTTCTTCTCGGTTCGTCCGGGGCCAGGCCACTGTGTGTGCTTCTGATACCAAACCAACATTAAGTGCACTGTAATTAGCGCAAGGAAAATTCCCGGCAACAGCAATACGTGAACTGTAAAGATACGTGGAATAAATGCTTCGCCTGGGAAAGCTCCTCCGAAAGCAAAGTAGGCAAGGTACGAGCCCACAACTGGAAGAGCTTGAATAATTGCTTCAGCAATACGAATACCTGTTCCTGAAAGTAAATCATCAGGTAATGAGTATCCGAGGAATCCTTCAACAATGCCTAGGGTTAGAAGGCCAACGCCGATGATCCAGTTAAATTCGCGTGGCTTACGGAATGCACCAGTGAAATAAACGCGCATTAAGTGCACCACGATGGCGGCCATGAAAATAAGTGCAGCCCAGTGGTGAATCTGGCGCATCAGGAGTCCGCCGCGTACTTCGAAAGAAATATGAAGAGTTGACGCGTATGCAGCTGACATATGCAAACCTTGAAGTGGTTCGTAACTGCCGTCATATAGAACTTCGCGCTGTGAAGGATCAAACCAGAAGGTTAAGAAAGTTCCTGATAGCAACAAGATAATAAATGAGTAGAGCGCGATTTCGCCAAGCAAGAACGACCAGTGGTCAGGAAAAACCTTAGTTAAGTTCTTCTTCATCCACTTGGCAGCGCCAGTGCGTTCATCTACGTAATTGGCTACTGTGCCTGCAACTCTTTCACGTGCGGTCATGATGAGCGCTCCCAGAAACTAGGTCCGACCGGTTCGGAGAATGGTTTTTGTGCAATTAAATAACCTTCCGCATCAACTGTGATTGCTAACTGGGGAAGTGGGCGAGCAGCTGGTCCGAAAATAACTTTCGCCGCACGTGGCACATCGAAAGTTGATTGATGGCATGGGCAGAGCAAATGCTTTGTGGTCTGCTCATAGAGTGCAACAGCGCAACCCATATGTGAACAAATCTTGCTAAATGCGATGATGCCGTCGTAAGTCCAGGAAAGTCGTTCTGGGCTCAATTGGAATTCTTCCGGACGAATACGAATTAGAAGAACAGCATCCTTGGCAATGT
>CAZFZK010000033.1:1692-3870 GCA_964523605.1 uncultured Candidatus Planktophila sp.
TGTTCAGGAAGTACTTGTGCAACGGCACCTACTTCTAGATCTTCTGGGCGAATTGGACGATCACCCGGGTCAGTAACTAAACGCGAACCAGATTTCCAACTTGTTTTGGTTAAATCATCTTTAGGTAGTGGGCCTAAATCGCGTAACAAAACTAACGGTGATAGCCCGATTAGACCGAGCGAAAGACCCATCGAACGCTTGATTAGCGAGCGACGTCCGAGACCAGCTGCGCCTGCACGGTCTTTAACAGTTGCAACAAGTGCGTTTCGATCTTCATCTTCCGAGCGCATGGTGTGACGCATGGCGATGACTTCTTCATCTGGCATTAATGTCTTTGCCCAGTGAATTGCAGCTGCACCGATAAAGAAGAGCGCAATAGCTAAGCCCAGCCCGAGTAATAACTGATGGGCGTTGGTGTTTCCCATAATCGGCAAGAACACAAATACATCATCGGCCACGAAGTAATATGCGTAAATAAATAACAATGTGCCAAGAGCAGAGATCAGAAAGAGGATCGCTACTTGACGCTCTGCGCGCTTTTCGGCAACTGGATCTGTATCGGCTTTGCGATGAACGTGTGCCGGTAAACCGGGATCTTTGATTGCTTCGATTTCGTTGGACATTTATTTATCTCGCCTTCGTCGCTAACCAAACTGCCACACCGATCAGCAGTCCGAGTCCTAGTGTCCATACCAACAAACCTTCAGTTACTGGACCAACGCGACCTAGCGCTGCGCCACCCAACTGTGGTTCGTTCTCTGCCGACTTAATCCATTTAATAATAGAAAGTTTTTCAGCAGGAGTAATTGTCTTATCAGAAAAAACCGGCATTGCTTGTGGGCCAGTAATCATCGCTTCATAAATATGTTTCGGTTCGACGCCCATTAAAGTTGGCGCGTATTTTCCTTGTGTAAGTGCACCGCCTTGAGCCGCAAAGTTGTGACACATTGCGCAGTTGGTTCGGAATAAAGTTCCACCTTCAGAAGTGTTTCCATCGCGTTCGTAATTTAGTGTTGACTCGGCTGGAATAGCTGGGCCAGGAGCAGTTGATGCAACATATGCGGCTAGGGCAGCTGTTTCTTCCTCGTTATATACAGGTTTCTTTCGCATAGCCTGGGTGCTCATATCAGCCATTGGCATGCGGCCGGTACCAACTTGGAAATCAACCGAAGCTGCACCTACACCAATTAACGAAGGAGCAATCGCGCCACCTTCAAGGTTTAAACCATGGCATGAAGAACAGCCCTTAAGAAATATTTGCTTACCTTCGGCGATTTGAGCAGAGCGTTGTACTGGTGTTAATTCAGCCTTGTCAGTTGCACTAGCTACCGAAAAAGTGGTGCCAATTGCAAATAACGCAACGACCAAGAGAAGTGGTGAAGCGAAAGAGTTGCGACGAAGTTTAGATAATTTTTTCATATTTCTTTTCTACTTAATTAGGTAGATCGCAGAAAAGAGCGCGATCCAGACGACGTCGACGAAGTGCCAGTAATAGGAAACTACAATTGCAGTCGTCGCCTGGTTGTGATTGAAGCGACGAGCTTTTGCCACACGTATCATGACAATTAAAAATGCGATCAATCCGCCAGTTACGTGTAATCCGTGGAAACCTGTCGCTAGGTAAAACACTGACCCGTAAGCCACAGATGAAATACTCAAACCTTCTTGTACTAATGCTGCGTATTCGTAAACTTGTCCGCCGATAAAGAAAGCACCCATTAGGAAGGTAAGCGAGAACCACTCACGCATTCCCCATTTATTGATCTGCCAGAGCGAACCTGTTTTGCGTTCCTGGAAACGTTCTGCGGCAAAAACTCCGAACTGACAAGTTACCGATGACAAAACTAAAACTGTGGTGTTAAGAGCCGCAAATGGAATATTTAGAAGTTCGGTCGAACTGAGCCAAACACTTGGGCCTTGAACCGCACGTGTGGTGAAGTACATCGCGAAGAGAGCAGCGAAGAACATCAACTCACTTGAGAGCCAAACGATAGTTCCGACAGCTACTAAGTTCGGACGGGTGGGCTTATGCATTCCAACAGTTGTGCTCGACATGCTGCGTATTATTCCCGAAATGGCGGTCTATGGCGCCCAGAAGAGCCAGTTTGAGCGAGTGATCTTGGTCAGAAAGCATGAGTCAGGTCACAGGGGTTTTAGCCATGAATTTGATTAGAATTA
>CAZFZK010000033.1:3970-11221 GCA_964523605.1 uncultured Candidatus Planktophila sp.
TCAGAAAGCATGAGTCAGGTCACAGGGGTTTTAGCCATGAATTTGATTAGAATTATCACCATGAGCAGCGCAGAAACCTCAAAGATCCGTGTGGTTATTTACTCACACGATTCCAGTGTCCGAGCTGCCGTTATCTCGGCTTTAGGTCGCAAAATCGCCGCGGATCTTCCGTCGCATGAAGTAATTGAGTTTGCAACCGCCCCAGCACTTCGGGCATTTGTTGATCGCCCAGATCAAGCCGGAAATTTCAAAGCAGATTTATTCATTTTAGATGGCGAGGCGGTACCTGAAGGCGGAATGGGCGTTGCTCGTCAGCTAAAGGATGAAGTATTTAATTGCCCGCCGGTATTACTGATCACTGGACGCAAAGAAGATGCATGGTTAGCTGCATGGTCACGCGCGGAATCTGTGGTGACCCACCCGATTGATCCCTTTACCTTGGCACAGTCAGCTGCTGAATTGTTGCGCAAACAAAATCTCGCAACGACGAATGTCTAATTCCAATACCTGGCCACCAATAATAGAGACGCTAACCAATGGGTTAGATCTCGATACAAATTCTGCCCAATGGGCGATGAATGAAATATTGCAAGGCACCACAGAAATCTCGCAGATTAAAGAATTTCTCGTGGCTCTCAAAGCCAAAGGTGAAATTGCCGAAGAGGTAAACGCATTTGTTAGCGTCATGTATCAACACAGTGCGCCAATTGAAATTGCTGAGCGTGCTGTTGACACTGTCGGGACCGGTGGCGACGGATTTAATACCATTAATATTTCAACAACAGCGGCAATTGTTGCAGCTGCGGCAGGTGCCAAAGTTGTTAAGCATGGCAATCGTGCTGCTAGTTCTAAATCTGGTTCAGCAGATTTACTTGAGGCTCTGGGCGTCAACATCGATTTAGTTGGCGAAGGCGTAGAAACGGTATTCCGCGAGGTTGGAATTGGTTTTTGTTTTGCGCCGAAATTTCATCCGGCAATGCGATTCGCTGCTCCAGCTCGCAAAGAATTAGGTGTACCAACCATCTTTAATATTCTTGGCCCGTTGGCGAATCCAGCCAATCCAAAAGCTGCCGCAATAGGTGTGGCAAATGATCGAATGCATTTATTGATGGCTCAAGTTTTGTCAGCAAAGGGTGTTGATGGCTTTGTATTTCGCGGCGATGATGGTCTAGACGAAATCTCACTGGCAACTACCACCTCAGTTCTAACTATTGGGCAAGGCGAAATTTCTTCTGACCTGATTGATCCGATCGAGTTCGGTATCGCAAAGGCACCAATCACCGATTTAGTTGGGGGAGATGCGCAGTTCAATGCAACGGTATCGCGAGCGATTTTTAACGGCGAACACGGCGCTCCTCGTGATGCGGTTGCCCTAAATGCCGCCGCCGCGATTGCGGCTTACAAAGGTGAGCTAACTAGGTCTTTAGCAGAGCGCATGCAGGACGGCTATGCCGAAGCGATCAAAGCTATTGATTCGGGGGCGGCGAATCGTCTATTAGATGATTGGGTAAACGTCAGTCAAAGATTAGCTAAGTAACCAAATCAAAGGTTAACTAAATACTGGGTAATTCTTTCCGAGCACGGACCGTGTTTTTTTGTGAAGAAAAATTTTTTAATTCAGCTAAAGTCGAGATTCCAAAACCAGCAGCTCTTTCGATGAGCGCATGTAATACATCTACAGTGGCGAGTGCGTCATCTAAGGCTCGATGTGTTGGACTTACAGTCGTATTAAAGAATTCGGCCAAAGTACCTAATCGACAGTTAATTACTTCATCCCTGGTCAAAATTCGACGCGCCAATTTTGCAGTATCGATAACTGGATATTTCGGCCAAACTTGCTCATTAGCAATCGCAGCAGATTTTAGAAAGCTCAGATCAAAAGGGGCATTGTGAGCCACAAAAACAGTGTCGTGCTCGGAACCTAAAAATTCCAACAGCGTTGGGAAAATCTCGGCGATAGTCGGCGAGGAGGAAACCATCACGTCAGTTATTCCAGTTAGTTCGGTGATGAATGGCGGTATTGAACTTTCGGGGTTAATAAATGTTTGAAACTGAGCAACTACTTCGCCGCCTCGAACTTTGACTGCACCAATCTCAGTGATGCCTGCTCCGGCTTTAGGTGAACCACCGGATGTTTCGAGGTCTAGAACTACGAAAGTTGTGTGCAAAAGAGAGCGGTCAGTCTCTTTGATAGCCGCTTGCCAAGATTTCATAATGAATAGATCCTAAATCCTCTGCCTGACAGTGGAAAGCCGAGGTAGATTTCGAACATGAGCATTCAAGGTGCACCCGCTGGATTGTTGGAAGATTTTCAGGCTTTAGGCGATAAGAAGAATGGACATATCGGAATCGTGCTAGTTCACGGGTTCACCGGTTCTCCAGCAGCCATGCGTCCATGGGCTGAGTTCTTAAATGCTCGTGGTTACAGCGTTCGAGTCCCGTTATTACCCGGCCACGGCACTAAGCCAGCGGATCTAAATGAAGTTCAATGGCCAACTTGGCCAGCGAAAGTAAAAGCCGAGATAAAGGAGCTAGAAAAACATTGCTCGCAAATTTTCGTCGCCGGACTTTCAATGGGTGGCGGTACTACATTGCATGTGGCTGCCGAACTTGGAGATCAAATCAGCGGAATCATTCTGGTGAATCCGATGATTCACGTGAGAGGTATTTCGCCGTCATTGGCATTTGCAATCTCGCGGGTAGTTAAGTTTGGAAGAAGTGTTGGCAATGACATTAAGCGCAAAGGAGTAACTGAATACAGTTACGACAAACTGCCTTATCGCGGTATCTATCAGTTACTTACTATGTTGAAGTTGACGCGTGCGGCCCTGCCATCCGTTAAAACTCCAATGCAGCTTTTTCATAGTGTCGATGACCACACCTTGCCAGTTTCGAATACAGAGATAATCATGAGCGAGATTGGTTCAACCAATAAGTCACGCATCGAACTTCTTAATAGTTTCCACGTAGCAACCATTGATCATGACAGTGAGTTGATTTTTGCGAATTCTTTGACCTTCATTGAGGGCTTAACCAAATAGTGTCAGTTTCAGTCGATCTGGCCACCCCGGGTGACTCTGATCTTTTATTTGCTCTGTGGCAAAAATATATGCAGGAACTCGCCGAATTTCGAGACTACCTTGTAAAAGTAGAGGGCCAATATCGCGATGACCGATTGCGAACGTATTTAGCTTATGAGGATCACTGGGCATTTATCATCAGAAACAATGAGGAAATCGCTGGATTTGCGTTGGTGCGCAAATCAAAACCGCAAACGCATCTCATTGGTGAATTCTTTATCAAACCTGAGTTTAGGAGTATCGGTCATGGCGCTGTGGCAGTTGAGCAGATACTTCAAAAGTTTATTGGTAATTGGGAAATTCCTTTTCAGGAAGAGAATCCGAGAGCTGCAAGATTTTGGCGAAAAACGATATCTGAACTGGGGTTTATAGTCAGCGAAGATAGGTTGCCGGTTGCTGGCAAGCCAAATCAGCCGGCAGATGTATGGCTGTACTTTTCCAATTCGTTAGATCGCTAGAACTTCAATTCAATATTTTCTGCATTAAAACCAAAGTGAGCAATTCACCATTCTTTCTCGCAACCTCTGGCATTCGGGCGGATTCGATGAAGCCAAAGTTAGTGTGCAGCGAAATTGATCCAGAGTTTTTGCTGTCAATTGCGGCAACCATTACATGTCGCTTCTCAGTCATCGCGGTACTAATCAATTCAGCAAGGATCGCTTTACCGATTCCTTGACCACGTTTATCAGAGCGCACGTGGACACTATGTTCGACAGTGTGGTTGTAACCTTCACCGAAACGGAAGTTGCCATAGACGCCATAACCGACAACCTCATCGGATTCGGACGCAACCAAAACTGGATAACCATCACGTATTTTCGCTTCAAACCAGTCGATGCGATCTGTTAACGGGACTACTTTCTCGCGATAGATGGCATCGGAGTTTGTAATCACCTCGTTGTAGATAAAAGTAATAGCTGGTAAGTCCTCACGGTTTGCTGTACGTATTAACACAGTCAAAGTCTAGGGCGCACGGTTAAGAGAGCAATCATTTGACTCAAAGTGGCAGGTGTATTGCTAGCCTTTACCCATGTTGTCGGTAGCTCAAAAACGCGCTCGTTTAGCAGTGACTGCGACATTTATTACAAACGGACTGGTTGTAGGTGCTTTCGTCGCCAGAATTCCGGATATAAAAAAAGCACTCGAAATCTCTAATTCGACGCTAAGTTTGTGTTTGCTGGCAAGTTCACTAGGCGTGTTCGCTGCGCTACCAGTAGCCGGCAAATTGTGTGCGAAGTACGGAAGTTCGCCGGTTGCATTTTACGGAACCTTAACTTTGGTTGCCGCGTGGACGCTGCAGAGTTTTACCTTCTTCGCAGTATGGGCATTTGCTTTAACTGCTTTTTTCGCGGGATACACGTTGGCTACGCAAGATGTTGCTATGAATTCACACGCCGTGACTTTGGAACATCAAAGTTCGATTCGTTTAATGAGCGTTTTCCATGGCATGTTTTCAATTGGTGGTTTCAGTGGTGGGATCTTGGGCGGAATCTGCTCACAACTTGGCGTTAGCTACCGCGAGCAAACAATTTTTATTTGTGCTGCAATAGCGATTATTGCGTTTCAAGTTAAAAAGCTTTGGCTACCGGGTTCGGATGATTCACATGAATTAGAACCTGGCTCGAAGATGCATCGCCCTGCCATCATTTGGCTATTTGGGATATTCGGGTTGTGTTCAACAATTGGCGAAGGTGCTGTTGGTGACTGGGGTGGGGTATTAACACGAGAAACTTACGGAGCATCACCCTTTGTAAGTGCGATCCCTTACGTCGTGTTCTCGGCAACCATGATCCTAGGAAGATTTTCTGGAGATAGATTGGCGACCAGATTCGGTGCTTCAAAAGTTTTGGCTAGTGGCGGATTGATAGCTTCAATCGGAATGTTTTCGGGACTCTTGCTTAATTCAACTGCGGGAACAATTTTTGGTTGGTTTTGGATGGGAGCCGGACTCTCTGTTGCGATACCTCTTCTGTTCAGTGCCGCAGGTTCACTGGCAAATACCAGGTTCGCTGGACAAATGGCGCCAGCTCAAGCGGTAGCAATGGTCTCTGGTATCTCCTATTTTGGCTTCATCGTAGGACCGCCATTTATTGGGTTTATTTCAGATGCTACAACGCTTCGAACCGCACTATTTATCCCTGCGCTTCTAGCTCTAGCCATTGTGGCCAGCGCTAGGTTTGCCAGAAGTGCCTAGCGTGTTGGGTGTGACCATAGATATATTCCGTTCATGAGTAATAATCCGTTTCTTGCAAAATCAACGTTGGAATATGAGTTACCACCATTTGCTCTAATAAAAGAGGAGCACTATCTCGAGGCTTTTTATGCCGGAGTCGCTGAACAGTTGCAAGAAATCGACGAAATCTTAGCGAGTGCGGAGATTACTTTTGAAAATACGGTTGAAGCGCTAGAGCGCAGTGGCGCGATTCTGAGTCGCATGCTCAGTGTTTTCTACAATAAGTCATCAAGTGATACCAATGACGAAATTGACGCGATCGAAGCTGAGATCGCTCCCAAGCTTGCAGCTCACTCAGATGCAATTCGACTTAACCCAACTCTGTTTGCGCGAATAAAGAAACTCCGCGAAAACGCAGCTGATCTCAACGAAGAGCAGGCTTGGCTGGTTGAACGGTACTTCCGAGATTTTGCCCATGCTGGCGCCGAATTAAGCGAATCAAGCAGAGAACGCGTCAAGCAAATAAATGAAGAACTATCTTCGCTGCAAACTCAATTCAGCAAGAAGTTACTAGCTGATACCAATGATCTAGCAGTTGTCGTTGAGAATGAAAGTGACCTCGAAGGTTTAACGCCGAATCAGATCGCGGCTTGTAAGGCAGCTGCTGAATCACGTGGGTTAAACGATAAGTGGCTGATCACAATTTTGAATTTCACAGGACATCCGCTTTTGAGTTCATTAAAAAATCGTGAACTGCGCGAGAAAGTCATGAAAAGTTCACTGATAAAGGGTGATCGCAATAACGATAATGACACTAAAGAAGTGCTCCTCAATATGGTCAAGTTAAGAGCTGAAAGGGCGAAATTATTTGGCGTAAAAACCCACGCAGAGTTTGTGCTGCTAGAGCAAACGGCCGCGCATCCAAGCAATGTGCATGCCATGCTGCGAAAGTTAGCGCCAGCGGCTCTACGAAATGCACAGCGCGAGGGTCGAGATATTCAAGAGATTATTTCTCGCGAAGAGTCTCACGACCTGGCTAGTTGGGACTGGGGTTTCTACACCGAGAAAGTTCGGGCTGAGAAATATTCATTGGATACCTCTGCTATGAAGCCGTACTTTGAGTTAGAGAGCGTTCTGAAGAATGGGGTTTTCTTTGCGGCACAAAAGCTCTACGGCTTAACATTTAAGGAACGGCCTGACTTGGTTGCTTATCATCCTGAAGCAAGAGTCTTTGAAGTATTCAATGAAGATGGATCACCAGTAGGGCTTTACATCGCCGATTTCTACACGCGTGACTCTAAACGCGGCGGAGCTTGGATGAACTCGTTTGTCAGACAAAACAAACTTCTCAAGCAGAGTCCGGTAGTAGTAAACAATATGAACGTTTCTAAACCACCAAAGGGCGAAGTAACGCTGCTCTCATATGACGAAACGACAACTCTGTTTCATGAGTTCGGACATGCGATTCATGGTCTGCTTTCAAACGTTACCTATCCAAGAGTTTCCGGAACCGCTGTGCAAAGAGACTTTGTCGAATTCCCATCTCAAGTCAACGAAATGTGGATTTTATGGCCTGAGGTGCTTGATAACTATGCAATCCATTATCAGACAGGGGAGCGATTGCCGCAAGAATGGGTTGAGAAATTAAACGAATCAGCCACCTTTAACGAAGGGCATGCAACAACAAGTTACTTAGCTGCTGCGATTCTCGATTTGGCCTGGCATTCGCTGGAAGACACTTCTAAAGTAACTAGTGTTACCGAATTTGAAGACCAAGCTATCCGTGAATATGGATTGCATTACGATCCCGTGCCAACTAGGTATCGATCTACCTATTTCTCACATATTTTCGCGGGCGGTTATTCAGCTGGATATTACGGCTATATCTGGAGTGAAGTCCTAGATGCCGACACTGTGGAATGGTTTAAAGAGAACGGTGGTCTAACTCGTGAGAATGGCGAACATTTCCGTAACACTTTAATGAGTCGTGGTGGTTCG
>CAZFZK010000034.1:0-11091 GCA_964523605.1 uncultured Candidatus Planktophila sp.
GGTGACTATTCAGCTTCTAAGGCAGAAGAAATTGTTCGCGAGTTTCTGAAGAAGAAGATTTCATTTGATGGAATTTTTGCCGGAAATGATCTAAGTGCAATTGGTGCGATAAATGTTTTGCTACAAAATAAAATTTCGGTACCTAAACAAGTCAAAGTTATTGGTTTTGATAATTCACCAGTTGCTACTCGCTCGGTGCCGGCGCTTTCTAGTATTCATCAACCAACGCGCGAATTAGGTGCCGAAGTGGCGAATATGTTGGTCGCAGCCCTAAATGGGTCTGAAGTGACTAAGAAAATGTTACCTGTCAAACTAGTTGCTAGAGAGTCAACTGCCAAGAGTTAATCACAGCTATTGGCAGCAATGATTTGCTTGTACTTCTTTGCGCTCATTTTTGGAGTTCTCGCCAAAGTTTTATAGTCAACACGCACTAAACCAAATCGTTTTGCGTAACCCTCCGCCCATTCAAAATTATCTAGTAGCGACCAAGCAAAATAGCCTTTTACTGGTACGCCAGCGGCTATCGCTTTTTGAAGTGACTGAAGATGGCGAACTAAGTACGAAGTTCGCTCAACATCGTTGATGCTTCCATCAGACTCAACTACGTCTTCGTAAGAAGAGCCATTTTCGGTAATCATCAGATAAGGAATCTCTGGGTAATCACGATGAACTCGTGATACCAAGTTACCTAAACCCTCAGGGGTAACAACCCACCCCATGGCTGTAAGGGATCCAGCCAAGTGCGCAGGCGGTGAATTATCGCCCTTTTGTGGAAATGGGAAGATTCCAGGGCCGTTATCAACCAAATCTTCTGGACGTGGATTACGCAAGAACGAATCAGAATAATAATTGAGACCCAGGAAGTCAGGCTTTGATTTAAGTAATTCCTGATCGCCCGGAAGAATTACGTCAGTTAGTGCTTGTCCGTAATACTCAAGAATATTGGTTGGATACTTGCCAAAGAGCATCGCTTCAATCCACCAACGATTTATATTTGAATCTAGCAATGCATTTAAAGTTACTAACTCAGAATTTTCTGGGCTTTCCAAATTGTGGTTTGTCATATTCACGGTCAGGCCAACTTGAGCATTTGGGCGAATCTTTTTGATTGCACGAGTTGCCATTGAATGTGCAAGAGCTGTGTGATGCGATGCTGCGATTGCGAGAGCGTGATCTTTTTTACCAGGCGCGTGTACACCAATTGAATAACCCAACCATGCAACACACCAAGGTTCATTTAATGTGATCCAGTTATTTACTCGATCGCCAAATTCTTCGGCACAAGCTAATGCATAATCTGCAAAAGCTTCAGCCGTTGCTCTATTTGCCCAGCCTCCAGCATCTTCTAGTTTTTGAGGCAGGTCCCAGTGATACAACGTAACCATTGGTTCGATGCCAGCCTCTATTAGTGAATCAATTAAGCTGTTGTAAAAATTAAAACCAAGTTCCTCGCGAACCCCATCACCATTTGGAAATAATCGTGGCCAAGCAATTGAAAAACGATAAGCCTTAACGCCTAAATCTTTCATGATTTCTATATCTTCCGGAAAGCGATGGTAGTGATCGCATGCAACATCACCGTTATCGCCGCCTACAACTTTGCCTGGAGTTTTACTGAAAGTGTCCCAAATGCTTACACCACGACCATCAAGTTGTGCTGCCCCCTCGATCTGGTAACTAGCAGTTGCTGTTCCCCAAAGAAAATCATCTGGAAAAACGTTAGGCATAAAATTCAAACTCCGTTTCGGCAATTTCTACCCCTATACTTTCAGATAGGAGCCATATAAACCGCCTCTGAAAGCGGTTTCATACTTTCAGACCCTATCGTATTTGGAGGCCGAAATGCTAAGTTCAAATGAGAAATCATTGCTTTGGTCTGAAGAATTTCTACCAACTTCTGACGGCCAGCCAGATCCGAAAATTTGGTCACCTGACCTAGGTGATGGATCACAGCATGGCTTAATTGGTTGGGGCAATCATGAGCGAGAGTTTTATACGATTGATGCGCTCTCTGTAAATAACGGATTAACTATCAGTGCTATGCGAGAGGTGGGCGTTTCGCCCATTGAAACTTATTACGGCCCAGCTGAATGGACCAGCGGGAAAATACATACTAATGGCAAAATCTTTTTCAAATATGGTTACTTGGAGATTGCTGCGAAAATGCCTAGCGGAGTAGGAACCTGGCCAGCTCTCTGGCTCTTAGGTAAGAACATCTCTGAGGGTGTTGCCTGGCCAGATTGCGGCGAGATTGACCTCTTCGAAGGAAATGGTGCTAAACCAAGAACCATTCAAGGAACACTGCATGCTAATGGCTATGCCGGAGAATTTGGAATTACTGGTTTCCATGAAAGCGCAAGTGATTTATCAGAGGATTTCAATCGATACGCAATTAATTGGCAAGAGGATTCGATTGAATGGTTGTTTAATGATCAATCATTCCAAAAGTTTAGTCGAGGAGAAGGTGACTTTGCAGGAAAAGATTGGCCGTTTAATGACTACTTCTACTTATTAATTAATCAAGCAATCGGAGGTTGGTTTGTGGGTGAAGTTGACCCAACATTGCAAACCAGTAAATTTGAAATTTCTTACATTAAACATTTCAGGATTAATGGTGTGGGAGAAGTTTTAAAAGTTAGTGCTTGATTACTTCGCCTACGCCATTAATTGAATAAACCCTAATGTAATCAAATTCCATCGACGTTTCTTTTAAGTTTGCGGAAATTTCGCCACCTAAATTGCCACCCATAGCAAGATTAATGATGATGTAGAACTCGTGGTCAAAAACCCAGCCATTATCAGGTCTATTTTGAGTGGCAAAAGGGACGCCATCTAAGAAATAACGAATTTGATCTGGCAGCCAGTCGACTGCATAGGTGTGGTATCCAGCGTGATGCGGGCTTGCCATTTCAACAGTTGATCCAGGACTTCCATTAGGACTATGAATATATCCAAGGCTTGAGTTAGGCAATCTACCTAGCAGTTCGGTTACATCAATTTCACCGCACCCAGGCCAGCCTCGGTCATCGATATTTGCTCCGAGTAACCAGAATGCTCCCCAGGTTCCATTACCTACTGGACCTTTAATTCTGGCTTCAATACGGCCATATTTAAATCCAACTTTATCTTTTGTGACTAACTTGGTACTGGTCCATTCACATGGTGCTTTGTAATAGCAATTATTAGCCGAGGCCCCATTAGTTGTTGCTTTAATAACATATGACCCAGATCCATTAGTAGATGAAATCTTGTCGTCATACCACTGTCTTTCATTATTACCCCAGCCGCGATTTCCATATGCTACGCCATCGCCATTTTGGGCAACCCAAACAGCTGGATCAGCAGGTGCGCCTGCGGGACCGTTGAATTCTTCCGACCAAATTTGATCGTACTTACGAGTGATGTTTGCGATGGCAACTATGTTAGATGTCTTCTTTGCTGTGACAAAACCTTTAGCTACGAAGCTAACTTGAAGTGAAATGTCGTTACCTAAATCTGAAGTCTTTAAAATGTAGGTGCTCTTTGTCGCGCCTTTTATCTCAAAATATCCGACATACCATTGATACCTAGGCTTTGCCGAAGTTGGAATACTCTGCGGAAGGGCAGCGATTTCCATGACTTTGTCATCATTTGGGCGTACCCGAATAGTTAAAGATTCAGAAAGCAGCACATTTCCGATAGTTATAGTGTTTGATTTTGCAGTAACCGTAGATCCATCATCGAAGATATGTGACTCGACAAATTGTAATTTCTTCTTATTGTCACTGCTTTTCAGCTTCAAAGATAGGCCAGCGGATGGCAAAGTTTTACCGCTTAAAACCCATTGAAATGAGCTAGGGCCATTATCTGACCACTTAGCCGGCGTGGCTTTAAAAGTGTATCCAGTTGAACCAGCAGTGATTTTTGGCAAAGCAAGTGGCTTTTTCAAATCTTCGCCATGCGCCGCAATCATTGAGAATGACGAAACGCTTATTGCCAAGAAAGCGATTACTGCAAGTGCTTTGCGATACATAAATCTTGATTCCTTAAATTAGAAAATCCGGCGGGGCTTTTTAGGCCCCGCCGGCAGCTGTTTCTACTTGACTGTAACCGTTGAGGTGTAAGTTTTCCCAGCAATTACAACCGAAACTATTTTCTTTCCTGCAGTTACGGTGTACTTGAAAGCTTGGTTAGCAACTGAAATCTTCTCAGTTACTTTCTTCAAGCCAGTGATGCTGATTGCAGCTGACTTACCAGAAGCATTTGCGATAGCAACCGTCATTGAGAAAACAGTCTTACCTTTCACTGTTGCCTTAGAGGCAGTTGCCTTTACCGAAACCGCTGTTGAAGCTGGAGCTGCAGCAACTGCTGCATCGCCAATAAAGTGGAATTCCACCATGTCGGCAATATCAGTTGCTTGGCCTGAGATTTCTGGGTAGATCTGACTAAACAACCCATTTGTAGTTGGAGTCGGTGTAGTTAGAGAAGCCGGAATTGGCTCACCCTTCTTATCAGTATTCTTCAAAGCGAATAAAACGTAGCCAAAACCATCAGTGGTTCCGGTCAACAGTGCCTGATCGTTTCCTTGCGTACTGTCCTTTGTGGAATCAGTTGCTGTAGTTCCGTCAGTCATGCCAGCTTTAGACGCACTATATGCCTTGTTAACGTGCAGTTTAACAACAGTGTTGGAAAGTGGCTTTCCATTATCATCAGTTACTTTGTAAACCAGATTAATTGCAGAGCCGGTTTGAACATATGCCTGACGGAAGCCAATTCCCTTGGCATACCATGGGTTATCAACGCTGAAAGTCTTCTCTAAATCAGCACGCTGAATTGAGTTGGCATCGTTTAGAACTGGTGAAACCAAGCGAATAGTTGGCTTGGTTGCAGGCTGTACAACTGGTGTCTTTGGATCGTAATAGTGAAATTCAGTAATCACTGAATGATCTGGCTTCTCGCCAGCAATTTCCGGCAATACTTGAGCATGAAGATCATTTAATCCATCAACACTGATATTTGGCTTTGCAGTCATTGATTCTGGTTCCGGTTCGCCAGTACCTGGCTTATCTAGATTCTTCATTACGAATGATACGTTGCCGTAAGCATCAGTCTTGTGTGTTACCTGTTGCTGATCAGCTGATTCTGGCTTGTGAACGCCAGTTGTAATCTTGTCATCTACTTGAACTATTGCCGAAGAGTTTGAGTAACCCTTATTAATGCGAAGTTTCACATCTTGGCCAACTAGAATCTTGCCGTTCTTATCTGTTACATGATAAGTCAAAACGATTGTTGAGCCAGTTGGCACAAATGCGCGCTGATAAACTAAACCAGTTCCGAACCAACCATTAGTTACCCATTGATCAGCCATCTTCTGATTTGCTGCAGCTTCACTTGTGTTATCTGCTGTAAGTACCGGGCTAATCAACTTGATAACTGCGTCTTGCGGTGGATCACCTGCAGCCATTGCCGGAGCTGAAACGGTGCTTGATAAAGCAAGCACAGTTACAGCGGTGGCAAAACCTGCTAGTACTTTCTTTGCCTTGATGCTCATTTATCTTCCTCTTTCTTTTGTTATTTGTGCTTACTTTTCTCTTGTCCCGAGAAAATTTTTATCCTTTTACTGCCCCATCCATGACACCGCTGACGAGTTTGCGGCCTACAAAGACAAATAGAATCAATAAAGGTGCAGTTGCAAGGAACGCTCCACCCATTTGCAATGCGTAATCCAACCCGTACATGGGTTTGAGTTGCGTTAGTGCTACTTGCAGCGTGAAATTCCGTGGATTCTGCAAAACGATAGTTGGCCACAAATAGTCATTCCATGCGGCCAAGAACGCGAATAAACCAAGCACGAACGAGCTTTGGCGAATAATTGGAAGCACAATGCCAAAGAAGATACGTGGAACACTTGCGCCATCAATGCTCGCTGCTTCGAGCAGCTCATTTGGCACTTGAGCGTCGATAATTTGGCGCATCCAAAATACACCGAAGGCGGTAACTAACGCCGGCACGATTAGTGCATATAAAGTGTCGATCATTTGGAGGTTCTTAACCAAAATAAATAGCGGGATGATGCCAAGTTGGCTAGGTAACATCATGGTTCCGACGATAAACAGAATAAAAAACTTACGTCCCTTGAAGTTCAGTTTTGCAAATGCAAACCCAGCAAAAGCTGAGAACACAACTTGAGCAACCGCGATAGAAATGCCAACAACAAATGTGTTCATCAAGGCTGTATTGAAATAAACACCTTCGGCGTTGAGAACTTTCTCAGCCACGATAAGGAATCTACCGCCTGGGATTAGTGAAGGTGGACTCTTGGAAATCTCGGCATTTGTATTTGAAGAAACAACAAACATCCAATAGAAAGGAAAAATAGATAAAAATGTAATTAGGGCAAGCATCAGATAACTAAGTGGTGAAGTGCGTTGCCATTTTGGAGTCTTTTCCATTATCGACCACTTCCATCATTGGAAATACGTCGAGTGATGAGGAAATTAATCGTGGAAATAATCAACACAATGACGGTAATCGCGATACCAATAGCTGCGGCATACCCATACTTATTATTTACGAATGCTTGGTTGTAAAGAAAGAGAGTTAAAGTCAAGAACTGCTTGCTTGATCCACCATCAGCCGCCAATTGCTGTGGCTCGGCAAATACTTGAAGACCACCAATTGTGCCCACGACCAAGACAAAGGTGATGGTATTTTTCAATTGTGGAAGAGTTACGTATATAAATTGCTGCCATTTGGTAGCTCCATCAACGGATGCAGACTCATAAAGCTCATCCGGAATCGCCAACATAGAAGCTAGGAAAATAAGGGTGTTATAGCCAATCCAGCGCCAAGTAATCATAGCGGCAATCTGAATGTGACTTGGCACCACACCTTCTATGAAGTCAATATTGTCAACACCGAATAGTCCAAGAATTCCGTTAATGATTCCGAAGTCTCGACCAAATAACTGTCCAAAAACAATCGTGATTGCAATTACCGAAGTAATGTTTGGGACCAAGAAAATTGTCCGCCAAAAAGAAGCACCTCGTAACCGCTTGCTTCGAAGAATTACGGCTAGCCCGATCGCCATTGCCATTTGTGGGAAAGTAGAAAGAGCCCAAATGCTAAAAGTATTACGAATTGCTAACCAGAAATCCGAGTCACTCCACAAGGTCACAAAATTCTGAACCCCGTTGAAAGTTGATCCACCAAGCGGATCCCATTTATAGAAAGAAATATAGATTGAATACAGAACTGGAGCCAAGCCGAAAATTAGGAAGATCACAAAGAACGGTGCAATGAATGGAATACCGAATCGATGGTCTAAAGAAGCGACACCTTCGATTGGTTTCTTAGACTTGGCAGCCTTTTTGGGATTAGCTGATTTCCAAGTTGAGAGAGGCGCCTTACGGCGCCTCTCTCTAACCTTTAGTTGACTCATCGTTCTATTAATTACCTAGTTGTGAATCTCTAGTTATTAATAACTTTTTTGATGTCCACAATGACTTGTGCCCAAGATTTAACAGCAGTCATTTTCTTCGCCGCTACACGTCCTAGACCTGCACCAATTGCTTGATCAATTGCCCGTTGCAACTTGCCTTCAAAGATTGGCTTCACTTTTGAAACGCCTTCAGCATAAATCTTTCCAACTGGTGCGTTGTTGAAGAATGGATCTTTGTAATCAAGCAAAGCGGGATCGTTATACAGAACTGAAGCTGCAGGGAAGAGACCATAGGTCTTAAATACCTTCAACTGCTGTTCTGGGGCCAGATACCAAGTTATGAAGTCATATGCTTCTTGGGAATGCTGAGCGTAAGAAGGAACTGTTAATTGAGTTCCACCTTGGTTTCCACCGCCACCAGGAAGATCTGCAATATCCCATTTACCAGCTGTATCTGGAGCTTGTTGCTTGATGTAATCCATCATCCAGGCTGGTGCCAAAATAGTTGCGAAAGTTCCCTTGTTCATTCCGATATTCCAGTCAGATGTGTACTGGCCAATACGGGTTCCGATGCCGGCTTCAGTTGCCTTGATAGTTGTATCCCAAGCCTTCTTAACTTGTGGATTTGTGTCATAGATCAACTTACCTGTATCAGTACCGTCATTCTTATAATACTTTTCAGTACCTTGATTCATGATTGCGGCATAAATTGTTCCAGCATTATCGACAAATCCCTTGCCAGCTTTTTTATCAGCGGCGCTTAACTTTGAGTTGTATTTGATGCCGGTAGCGATGAACTTGTCCCAAGTTGGCCATAGTTTTCCAACGGCGCCGCGCTCGGTAGGAAGTCCAGCTTTCTTAAATAGATCAATTCGGTAAGCAACTTCTAGGCCACCAACATCTGTTGGGAATCCGATGACGCTGTCGTCATAACCAACGCCCTGTTCCCACCGCCATGGCAAATAATTCTTCTTGAAATCAAGGGCGGTTTTTCCAGCAGGAATTCCCGCGGCTACGTTGGCTTCTGAAGTCTTCATTTTGCGCAAATCAGTAAAGCACTTTGGGTATGAACGCCAATATCCGGAGTACTGAACTTCGACGGCGACAATGTCTGGGCCAGTTTTAGAGGTACATGCAGTAACCATATTTGTGCCATTTAGTGGGTCTAAATCTGATTTTTTAATTTGCAAAGTAATTTCTGGGTGCAGGTTCTTATATTCCTGAACCAACTGGCGTTGAATTACATCGCCGAAGGTCCAGATAGTAATTGTTACTGGATCTGCTGCACGTGCCGGGGTGCCCAGAACGCCAGCGGCCAAAATAGCTGCGGTTGAAACCGCAATCGAGCCCCTTAATAAGGTCTTCTTACGCATAGCCAACTCCCTCATAATTAACAGCGCCAATTAAAAAAGTTATCGTTTCGTAGTACTAATTTGCCTGCCCTAGAGGTAGGCTCTTATGCACTATGAAAGCGGTTTCACACTACTGTATCTAAGTGCGTAATTGCCAAGAGCGCAACACATATTGCGCGGAGTTGTAAGTTGTTATGAAAGCGTGACCGAGCAGGCGGGGAAGAGGTAGTAGCAGCGTGAACCAGAACCGGAAATCCCAATTTAGGGTGTCGGCCCTAGTGGCAGCCGCAGTTTTGGCAACTTCGATTACCGCAGTACTTCCTTCGACTATTTCGCAAGCCGCGGGTCCGAAAGTTCTAAAACTCCTCTGGGCTGATGAATTTAACGGCAAAAAAGGTGCGCTGCCATCTTCAAAGAATTGGGATTACGACATAGGCAACGGTTATGGGTGGGGTAACGCTGAACTTGAGTACTACACCAACAAACCTGCCAATGTTTCAACTGATGGCAAAGGTAAATTAGTTATTTCTGCCAATCGGATTTCTGATTTACAAGGTAATGCCACTGATAATTCCAGTGCTACAACTCAGATTCTAAATTCCTGTTGGGAATGTCAATTTACAAGTGCAAAAATTAAGTCAGCTGGAAAAGTGCATTTTCAGTATGGGCGCATTGAAGCTCGTATGAAAGTTGCCGGAGGCGAAGGTACTTGGCCAGCTTTTTGGATGCTCGGGGCTGATTTGCTAGATGGTAATCCTTGGCCCGAATGCGGTGAAATTGATATTGTTGAAACTCGCGGCGTCGAACCATCTTTGGTTTCGGCAGTTCTGCATGGACCGGGTTATGGAAAAGGTCCCGGCATAGGCGGGTCATATCAGAGCCCAACTCCCCTAAGCGAGGCTTACCACGTATATGCGATTGAGTGGAAAAAGAATAAAATTGATTTCTATTTCGACGATCGCTTGATCTCAAGCGAGACTCCTGCTTCGGTGAAACCAGGTCGATGGGTTTTCAATCAGAAATTTTTCCTAATATTAAACTTAGCGATGGGCGGCGAATTCGGCGGCCCAATCGATCCCAAAATTAATCAAACTCAACTATTTGTTGACTACATCCGCTACTTCTCGGTTGATGGAGTCGGCAAGCTAACAAAGCAATGAGCCCATGGAAATACATGATTTTCACGGGAATCGTCCAGCAAAAGGAGAAAAAATGAATAACCGAACACTTAAGACAGGACGAGCTTTAGTTTCGCTTGCCCTAGTTCTTGCTGCTTCAATCACAGCAATTCCTGCAAGTACAGCAGCTGGGTTGCCTTCAGCTCGTCTAGTAAGTCCAAGTTATGACGCTACAAACAGTGTTGATGCGACTGGCGATATCGCACAGTATTACTCAGCAGGAACCAAGGCGTTTTACACTTATATCGGCCACGGCACAAAGCTTTCACTTACTTACATGGTTACAACTGATGGAATGACACCAGCTTTTAATCAAGAAGTTCGCTTGCAAATCAATGCTCCATACAGCGGTTCAAAAGCTAATTGGGTAACAGCTGATGGCACCAAAGTAACCGCACAAGAAGGTGCAAATTTTGGACTTGAACTTGTCGGTAAAACTGATTCGATGGGTAAAGTAACTTTCGAAGTAACAAATACCGATACAACCGGGCTTGAAGATGCACCTTCTTCGCCAATTCAAGATCGTGGTGCGATTAAGCCAGCTCGTCTATACGGAACCATGAAGGTTGTTATTGTAGGTAAAGGTGACAAGGACGCTGATACTGATCTAGTTACATTCGATATCACAAACGCAGCTCCAACCGTTTTTGCTTCCGCAGTAGCTCCAGTAGCTCAGAAAATCGCATCAGTTGCCACTTCGCTGATGGTTGGAAAGTCATTAACTCTTCCAGCTAAAAGCACTGCGGGAATTGCAATCAAGTGGGTCTCTACCACAAAGACCACTTGCACAATTTCAGGCAGCAAAGTAACAGCAAAGAAGAAGGGTTCATGTTCAGTAACTGGCACTAATGCTGGCGATGCCAAGAACTCAGCTCTTTCAGTCACAAAGAAAATCACAATCAAATAAATTAAATAAGAACTGCCCGCCTTTGCTCATTTCGAGTGAAGGCGGGCAGTTCTCTTTTGTAGCCCCGAAGGGATTCGAACCCTCGTAGCTGGCTTGAGAAGCCAGAGTCCTAGGCCGCTAGACGACGGGGCCCTAGTTTCTTCAAAAACGATCGCCTTCGGCTTTCGATTTCTTTAAGCTGTACTGCGCTGGGGTACCAGGACTCGAACCTAGACTTACTGAACCAGAATCAGC
>CAZFZK010000035.1:0-3059 GCA_964523605.1 uncultured Candidatus Planktophila sp.
ACTCGCTTAGGCATCGATTTCTTAGCAGCGTTGGCTAGCCAAGCACCGTTCTTGTTGATCTCAGCTGCTTACGCTTGGGATTTCTATTTTGATCGTCGCGCCAAAGCACAAAAGCGCCTGCGCGCTGACTAACTTATTGCGCAGCTGCCTTTAGATCTTTACGAAGCTCTGGAGGCAGCGCGAAGAGCAATGATTCTTGCGCAGCTGTGACTGTTTCTACTTCGCCAAAACCGCGCTCTGCTAGCCACTTTAGTAAGTCATCGACCAAGATTTCAGGAACTGAAGCGCCGCTTGTAACGCCAATAGTTTCAACGCCGGTTAGCCATTCCTCTTTTGCTTCAGCGGCATAATCAATTAGATACGCATTTGGAGTGCCATATTCCTTAGCAACTTCAACCAAACGCACTGAGTTAGATGAGTTAGTTGAGCCAACAACAATAACTAAATCTGCTTGTGGGGCAATAACTTTTATGGCATCTTGGCGGTTAGTGGTTGCATAGCAAATGTCATCTGAAGGTGGATCTTGAATATCCGGAAAGCGTTCTTTCAAAATCGCAACAGATTGCAGTGCTTCATCAACACTAAGAGTGGTTTGAGATAGCCAAGCTAATTTTTTGCCTGGGGTTGGTTGCACAGTTCGGGCTGCATCTAAGCCATCTACTAACTTAACTTTGCCAACCGCTTCGCCCATCGTGCCTTCGACTTCTTCGTGACCTTCGTGGCCAATAAATAAAATCTCTAACTCTTCAGCCGCGAAACGTTTTGCTTCGTGGTGAACTTTGGTAACTAGCGGACAAGTTGCATCAATTGTTTTTAGATTGCGACTGGCAGCCTCATCGTGTACCGCTGGTGAAACCCCGTGAGCAGAAAAAACTACGATCTTTCCTTCGGGAACTTCGTCAGTTTGATCAACGAAAATAGCGCCGCGAGCTTCAAGAGTTGAGACCACATGCTTGTTATGCACGATCTGCTTTCGCACGTAAACCGGGGCACCGTATAGCTCGAGTGCTTTTTCGACGGTGATAACGGCACGGTCAACACCGGCGCAATATCCGCGTGGCGCAGCTAAGAGGATCCGCTTACTCATGTCGCCTAGTCTATTAGGATCAATCCATGCTCGAAACTTCAAGTGAATCCCCCGCGCCAGTACGCGCCGTCACTGAAGCGATCAAGGAATATCTCGATCGGTTAGGGCCAATCTGGATAGAAGGCGAAATCGCCGAACTCAATGAACGCAGCGGTGGCATGGCTTTTCTACGCCTACGTGATTCAAGCGTTGATATGAGCCTTTCGGTGATGTGTCACAAATCTGTATTAGCCAGCGTTGCACCGCTACCAGCAAATGCTCGCGTTGTGCTTTACGCCAAAGGTTCTTGGTATACCAAGAATGGTTCTTACACATTATCAGCCCGCGAAATTCGCCAAGTTGGCGTTGGCGAATTATTAGCGCGCCTTGAAGCACTCAAAACATTGTTGGCAGCCGAAGGACTATTTGATTCCGAAAACAAAGTTTCGCTGCCGCTGCTTCCGCGCAAAATTGGTTTGATTTGCGGACGCAATACCGATGCCGAACGCGATGTGGTTGAAAATGCCAAACGTCGTTGGCCGGCTGTGCAATTTGAAATTCGCGAAGTTACTGTGCAGGGCGCTGCAGCAGTTAGTGAAGTATCGGCTGCATTGGCCGAACTCGAATCACTAGCCGATGTCGATGTCATCATAATTACTCGTGGTGGCGGTTCCTTTGAAGATCTCTTGCCATTTAGCGATGAGGGATTAGTTCGCTTAGCAGCTAAGTGCAGCACGCCAATTGTTAGCGCAATTGGTCACGAAAAAGATTCACCACTACTTGATTTAGTTGCTGACTTTCGCGCATCAACCCCGACTGATGCGGCTAAGCGGGTTGTGCCAGATATCAATGAAGAAATAGATTTGATTGAAAAACTTCGCGATCGTGCTAGCCGCTTCATGCGAAATATGATCGAACTTGAAAGTTCAAAGATTGCTAACTTGTCAGCTCGCCCAGTTTTGCGTGATCCTGCGGTAATTATTACTTCCAGGTTAGAAATAATCACTAATCTTCGCGATCGTTCTATTCGTAGTTTTCAAGGTCGCCTGGCAATCGCTCAAGAAGAGTTGCAGCAAGTTACCGCTCGAGTTCGCGCACTCTCACCGCAGGCCACCCTTGATCGTGGCTATGCCGTCGTTCAATTAGCCGACGGCAGTATTGCTCGCGATAGCGCTGCGCTTTCAGATGGCGAAAAGCTGCGAATTAGGCTGGCCCAAGGTGAGACCAGCGCCATGGTTACAAGTTAAAGAGCAGGCAGTAGATTTAAGCCATGGCCGCAGATAAGAAAATCTCATACGAAGCCGCGCGTGATGAACTGGCGCAGGTTGTTTCGTCGCTAGAAACTGGTGGCGCTACCCTCGAAGATTCCTTGAAACTATGGGAACGCGGCGAAGAGCTCGCAAAGATCTGCCAGGAATGGCTAGATGGGGCAAAGGCAAAGTTAGATTCAGTTAAACCAAGCGAATAGGTGCGCAAATGTCTCCTGAATTCACATACTCCGATCTTTTGCCAGTAGGTCCTGATACCACTAAATATCGCAGCCTCGGCACTGAAGGCGTGCGCACTTTAAAAGTTGGCGAGCTCGAATTCCTTGAAATCGCCCCAGAGGCAATTGAGAAGTTAACTAGTACTGCGATTCACGATATTTCACATTACTTGCGCGCTGAACATTTGCAGCAATTAGCAAACATCTTAAAAGATCCCGAAGCATCACCTAATGATCGCTTTGTGGCACTCGACTTATTAAAAAATGCCAACATTGCAGCTGGCGGAATTTTGCCAATGTGCCAAGACACCGGCACTGCAATTGTCTCTGGTAAGAAAGGTCAGTTTGTCTTGACCCAGAGTAAAGATGAAGTTGCGATCTCTAAAGGTATTTACGACGCCTACACAAATTTGAATCTTCGTTATTCGCAGATGGCCCCGGTTACAACTTGGGACGAAAAGAACACTGGCAATAACTTGCCTGCCCAAATTGAAATCTATGCTGATA
>CAZFZK010000035.1:3069-9378 GCA_964523605.1 uncultured Candidatus Planktophila sp.
ATACAACTTCTTATTTATTGCCAAAGGTGGCGGCAGCGCTAATAAGTCATTTCTTTATCAAGAGACTAAAGCGATTTTAAATCCGAAATCTTTTATGACTTGGCTCGATGAAAAACTTCGCTCAATCGGCACTGCTGCTTGCCCGCCGTATCACCTAGCTATCGTGATCGGTGGAACTAGCGCTGAGCACACCGTAAAGACTGCGAAATTGGCTAGTACTAAGTACCTAGATTCGCTGCCAACTAAGGGCGATGCAGCTACTGGCCATGGTTTCCGCGATCTAGAACTAGAACAGCAAGTTCTTGAATTAACTCGCACTCTCGGAATTGGTGCGCAATTTGGTGGCAAGTACTTCTGTCACGACGTGCGCGTTGTTCGTCTGCCTCGTCACGGTGCTTCGCTACCAATTGCGATTGCAGTTTCTTGTTCGGCAGATCGCCAAGCTAAAGGCAAAATCACCAAAGATGGAATTTTCCTTGAAGAGCTAGAGCGCGAACCAGCCCACTTCTTGCCTGAGACCACCGATGAACATCTAAATGATGGTGTAGTAAATATTAATTTGAATCAGCCAATGGCAAATGTCTTAGCTGAGCTTTCCAAGCATCCGCTAAAGACTCGCATCTCGCTAACTGGCACTTTGGTTGTAGCCCGCGATTTAGCCCATGCCAAGATCAAAGCCATGATGGACGATGGGGCGCCAATGCCAGATTACTTACGTGATTTCGCGGTTTATTACGCTGGTCCAGCTAAGACGCCGGAAGGTTATGCCTCTGGTTCATTTGGTCCAACAACTGCTGGTCGCATGGATTCATATGTTGAATATTTCCAAAGCCGCGGTGGTTCCAAAATTATGTTGGCAAAAGGCAATCGCTCGAAAGCGGTAACTGATTCTTGCAAGGCCCATGGTGGTTTCTATCTTGGCTCAATTGGTGGCCCAGCTGCTCGCTTGGCGCAAGATTGCATTAAGAAAGTTGAAGTTCTAGATTTCGCCGAACTTGGAATGGAAGCTGTTTGGAAAATTGATGTGGTTGATTTCCCGGCCTTCATTGTTGTTGACGATAAAGGTGGCGACTTCTTTGCTGAAACTTCAAAGCCAATCACAATTGGCATGGGGCCTAGGAATTAATCAGCAATCGGCTTAGTAATAACGCGAACGTTGGAATTTCGCGAATGCCTTGCAAGGGGTGTCATATCGAATATCGATATAGCGAAGACCCCAAGAAATCTGAGTTACCGGATTTGTGCGCCAGTCGGTACCAATAACTTCCATTTTGGTAGCTGGCAAAGCTTGTGGAATTCCGTGTGCTCCGGAGCGCTTATTGCTCGCCTTGTAATTCCAGTGGCTCTCTTTAGTCCAAAGGCTATCGAGGCATTCATACTGCTTATCGCCCCAACCATATTTTTCATCCATCAAAGTCTTGGCAACTTCGCGGGCTCCATCAGGAGTGCGAGCTAGTTCAACGTTTGCGCTGGCTGATGAAACCAAAGACATAGCTGAAGCTGAAACCGTGGCTTCTGAAGCCAGCTCGCTAAAGAGGGCTGCTTCGATTGGTGCAATTTCTGGGTCAGTTTTTGTAGTTAAAAAGACTTCACCGACTAGCGAATCAGTGGTGCCAGGTGCTGGCAAAGTCAGCGAAGTCGTGGCTGGGAACTCAAGGCCATAAGCACTTGGTTGCAAGATTGCAATGCCTAGGAAAGCAGCCACAGTTGACCAGATCGCTAATGCGCGACGGGAAGAGTTCAGATGAAAACCCACAGTGACTCCTTTCCTTAACTCTGAAAATCTCACCCGGTTGGGTGAGTAACGGGGTTTAGACTGGCAAGACACACTGACATCGGCAAATTTAAATACGCGTGAGTCGCAAATTCTAAGGAATTACAGATCTGCCGCTGATGTAAAAGCGCAGGTCACCTAGGCAGAAGTCCGAAATGTCCGATATGTGAGTGTGAGATTAAAAGAGGCCCTTTTTAGACACTTCGCTAGCCCCTTAAAAGTCCTTTAAGGCAAAGCCATCTAGTTCGGAATTGGGCCTTCGAGTAACTCAGTTACCAGGGCGGCAATCGGTGAGCGTTCTGATCTAGTCAGAGTCACATGAGCAAAAAGCGGGTGGCCTTTAAGCGTTTCGACCACGGCAACGACACCGTCGTGACGGCCAACCCGCAAGTTATCGCGCTGGGCAACGTCGTGGGTCAGGATCACTCGCGAAGATTGGCCGATGCGCGAAAGCACGGTCAGCAAAACTCCGCGTTCGAGCGACTGGGCCTCATCGACAATTACAAAGGAGTCGTGCAAAGAGCGGCCACGAATATGAGTCAGGGGCAGAACTTCGATAAGCCCGCGGTCAATAACTTCATCGATGACCTGTTGGCTAACGAGCGCGCCCAAAGTATCGAAAACCGCTTGGGCCCAAGGCGACATCTTTTCGCCTTCACTGCCGGGTAAATAGCCAAGCTCTTGGCCACCTACTGGATAGAGCGGGCGGAAAATTACTACCTTCTTATGTAGACGCTTTTCCATTACAGCTTCGAGCCCGGCGCAAAGAGCCAGTGCGCTCTTGCCAGTTCCGGCACGACCGCCAAGAGAGACGATGCCGATTTCAGGATCAAGCAAAAGATCGAGGGCGATTCGTTGTTCGGCACTACGACCATGAAGACCAAAAGCGTTGCGATCACCACGGACTAATTGCAATTGTTTATCGACTGTGACGCGGGCTAGAGCGCTGCCTTTTTCAGAATGCAAAACGATGCCGGTATGAACTGGCAGTTGATGGGCAACTTCGTGGTCGGCGCGATCACTGGCATAGAGATCATCGATGACATGGTGACCAACATCGATTTCTTCGATTCCGGTCCAGCCACTATTTGAAACTAACTCGGCTCGATATTCCTCAGCCTCAACGCCAACGGCCGATGCCTTGACTCGTAACGGGAGATCTTTGGTAACTAGAACAACTTGCTTGCCATCTGACATCAAGTTTTTTGCAATTGCCAAGATGCGGGAATCATTGGTGCCATCGCGCAAGAAACCATGGGGCAACGAACTTAAATCAGTGTGATTGAGTTCGACTGAAAGGGTGCCGCCTTCGGGAGTGATTTTCAGCGGGCGATCAAGGCGGCCATGAGTAATTCGCAAATCATCTAAATATCGCAGTGCTGCACGCGCAAAATAGCCCAATTCTGGGTGGTCGCGCTTTGTTTCGAGCTCACCAATTACGGCGACCGGGATGATGACCTCGTGTTCGGCAAATCTGGCTAAAGCCGCCGGATCGGCGAGCAGAACGCTGGTGTCTAGGACATAAGTTTTTCTATCCGCAGCGCTCAAGTATTCCTCACATTCAAATTAGAAAACATTCAGAGGTCATATTTAGTTGTTATAGGCGATGTGCAAACGCTAGAACTGCGGTGAAAGATATTGCTTTCGACACGCGGTCGAGAAAAGTTAAATCTAAATGACTACTTGCCGCTGGTTTGTCTTTATTTACCCAACCTGCGATGGCGAGTTGAGTAAGAACGCAGAGCTCGCAAGAAATCTACCCGACGGAAATCTGGCCAATAAGCTTCGCAGAAATAATATTCAGATTGCGCACTCTGCCAAAGCAAGAAACCGCCAAGGCGTTGTTCGCCAGAAGTTCTAATTAATAACTCCGGGTCAGGTTGGCCAGCGGTATATAAATATTTTGCAATCTCATCTGCCGAGATGTTCTCGGCGGCTGCTGCTAAATCTTGGCCGTTATCTTTCTGAGTGCTTAAGTAACTTTTTACTGCATCAACAATCTCGCGGCGACCGCCGTAACTAATTGCCACATTTACTTCAAGTCCATCATTGCGAATTGGTTTAAGTGAGGCCAACTTGGTCGCTAGCCATTCCGGCAATAAATCTAAAGCGCCTACGGCTTTGATATTCCAACGACCGGTGGCTGAAAGTTCATCAACAGTATTTCCGATAATTTCTAATAGCGCTGTTAATTCTTCATCGGTCCGCTTGAAATTATCTGTTGAAAGTAGCCAGAGAGTCACAACTTTTACTTCAGCCTCTTCGCACCAGCCCAAGAATTCCACGATCTTATTTGCTCCTGCGCGATGACCATGCGCTGGTGTTGATCCACCCAAACTTTCTGAATTTGCTTTTGCGTAACGACGATTGCCATCGAGAATTACGCCAACGTGATGAGGGGTTTGGCTGAAATCTAAAGCACTTACTAGCCGATATTCATAAATCGGATACAGCAATGATTTGATGAAATTACGAATACTGCGATACAACTTTTCGCTCCGTAATAAGCGAAGCAACTGGCAGGGTTCCAGCCAAAATTAAGCCCAGCATCTTTAAAACCGGCCATTTAGCTTTGCTCGCAAATTGAAGGGCAGTTAGAACATAAATCGCGTAAACCCAGCCGTGCACGAAAGGAATCCAGGTGACTTTGGCTTTCCAACTCTCGTTATCGAATAAATAGGCCACTGGCAGATCAACAAACCAGAGCAGAAGCGACATGATGCCGGCCAGAATCGCCATAGTTCGATAGCGCTTAACCACGCCGCTCATATTTGGGGTTTGGTTCATGAGGTAACTCTACGACGATAGAAGGGAAGGTAAAGCACCAAAGCGGCCATTAGCCACCAGATGAAGACGTAAGAGATGTGCTGCCAGTAGTAGCCGGGCACTTTGGAATTATCGACAGAGATCTCAAGGCGGGTGCGATCTAACTTGGCGCCATCTACCACTTCGCTATTAGCCAAAATAAAGCCGTCGTAAAGATCAAAATCGGCTAAGCCAGCTTTTGTTAAAAGCAAAGTGCTATCGACGCGAGCTAAATTATCAGCTGAATTCGGGCCACGATCAGAGCTCTGACTTGGTTGCAGAATTCCAGTGACTGAAACTTTTTGAGACATTGCAATCTGAGGTTCGGTTAAACGTTCTGACCAAAGTCCGCGTACAACCAAAATTGCTGATTTGGCATCTACTTGTAGGACTGCGACTTCCCAAGCCGTCGCGGCTACCCCATCGGAAGATTGGTTTTCACTTTTAAAGGTTGCAACGTAGTTGCCTTGCGCTGAAACGTTTTTTAAGAAATTTCTGGAATCAATAGTTACGCGAGGTTTTGCGAGCGAATTCAATTCGACTGGTTCGGTTACAGTTACTACAGTTTTAGTAGAAGCTTTCAACTCTTGCGCACGATCTAATTGCCAATTTCCTAGCCCGATAAATGCCCCAGCTAGCAGCGCTATTCCTAGACCAGCCAGAATGCGTTCGTAAAGTTTAATTCGATTCTTCCTCGCTACGCTTTTGCATGCGGGTGTAGCGCTTGTAGAAGCTGCGCATTAAAAACACCATTGCGGTACACAAAACGATCATAGTTAATGAGCCAGCTGCACCAATTTCTACATCTTTCATAACTATTCCTTTGCTGATCGTTAGGACTTGATCTTACTGATTAATACGGGAGAATACCCTTATGGCTAATGACTTCGATTACAACGATCGGTACGGCATAAAGCCTGCTTCACGTTGGCGACCAGTTGCTGGCGTAATCTTGGTGGTTGGGTTGATTTGGTTAATGTGGGCTGGTCTGCATCATGCTCGTCCAGAAATATCCCAGCGATTGATTTCATTTACGGTAACCGATAGCCGTGAAATTTTTATTCGATACGAAGCTACTCGTCGGGATCCCAATCGCGAATTGACGTGCACTTTGGTAGCACGAGACATTGATAAATTAATTGTTGGCCAGGTTGATGATGTGATCCCAGCCGGCCAGGGCTATATAGATCGGACTACGCCAATTCCTACGCGTAATTTGGCCGCTACGGCTACCGTTTTACGCTGTCTTTAAACTGCACTACCCTTTCGCCTTATGAGTTCACAGACCTGGTTAACCCAAGAAGCAGCTGATCGCTTAGCTGCTGAACTCGCCAACCTCGAAACTGAGGGACGTACCGAAGTCATTAAGAAGATCGAAGCTGCTCGCGCCGAAGGTGATTTAAAGGAAAATGGCGGCTACCACGCTGCGCGCGATGAACAAGGCAAGATCGAAGCACGTATTCGCCAACTAAAACAGATGTTAGAGAACGCAACTATTGGTGCACCTCCAGCTAGTGCTGATGGCGTAGTTGGTGCCGGCATGGTTGTTAGCGCGATTGTTGCTGATGATGAAATGAGATTCTTACTAGGTTCACGCGAAATCGCAACAGATGATCTTGATGTTTATAGCGAGAAGTCACCACTTGGTTCAGCGGTGCTTGGTGCAAAAATCGGCGACAAAGTTTCATACACCTTGCCAAATGGCAAGACTATTTCCGTCGAAATTTTAG
>CAZFZK010000035.1:9388-11027 GCA_964523605.1 uncultured Candidatus Planktophila sp.
TCGCTTAATTTTTACTTTGATTTATTAGCGTATTTGCGAACACTTAACGGCACAAAGATCGCCATAATCAAGAACATATAAAAGACCGAAGTAATCAATGGATGTTCAGACGGGAATGATCCTGCTGTGGCACCAAATTGATTTTCTAGCCCGAATAGCTCGCGACAAGCAGCAACCATTGTTGAAACCGGATTCCATTCGGCAAAATATTGCAATGGTCTTGGCATCCCAGTTGTTGGTGCAAACGCATTTGATAAGAAGGTAAGTGGGAAAGTAATCAAAAAGCTGATGTTCTGAACTACTCGAGCATCGCGAGCTGCTAAGCCGGCAAAAATTCCGGTCCAGGAGAGCGCATAACCAAAAGCTAATAAGAATAGAAATGCCAGAGCAGTATTTAACAAACCACCGGTTGGGCGCCAGCCAACTACGTAGCCAGCAATACCCATAACGGTTAGAACCACGATATTTAGAAGTGAGTCACCCAATGTGCGACCAACCACTAAAGCAGAGCGCGAAATAGGCAAAGATCTAAAGCGATCGATCAAACCTTTGCCCATATCTTCAGCTAATCCAGAAGCTGTTGCAGCTAGTGTGAAGGCAACTGTTTGCACGAAAATTCCTGGCATAAGTAGTTGCACATAGCCACCTGGTTGGCCGGTATCAATCGAGCCACCGAATACATATCTAAATAACAGCACAAACATAACGGGCTGAATAGTTGAGAAAATTAGGACTTCAGGCACTCGCGACAATTGCAGTAATTGGCGCTTAGTAATTACTAATGCATCAGTTATGGCGCTCATTTGGTTTCCTCCGCAGCGTGACCTGTTAAAGCTAAGAAAACATCGTCAAGTGATGGCCGCTTTAGTCCAATATCTAGCGGATGTAACTTGGCATCATCGAATTCGCGTAGTGCATCCATTAACGATCTAGTTCCATCTTTAACTGGCGATGAAACTGAGCGCATACCTTCATCGACATGTGCTGCGGTTCCGCTAATTCGAGTAATAATTTCGGCAGCTAATTTTAGTTGATTTGATTCAACGATTACTTCGAGTCGTTCGCCACCAACATCTTTCTTGAGCGCATCTGATGTGCCACGGGCAATTACTTTGCCGTGATCAATAACTACAATTTCATCGGCTAAGTGATCAGCTTCTTCAAGATATTGCGTGGTTAGTAACAAAGTGACGCCACCGTCAACTAGTTCTTTGATCACTCCCCACATTTCTTGGCGCCCGCGCGGGTCAAGACCCGTTGTAGGTTCATCAAGGAAAAGAATTTTAGGTTTAACAATTATGGCGGCTGCTAAATCTAAGCGACGGCGCATTCCACCTGAATAAGTTTTAATTGGGCGTTTCGCACTTTCAGTTAATGAGAAACGTTCTAGCAATTCATCTGCTCGTGCAATCGAGGCTTTTTTACCTAGGTGATACAAGCGACCGAACATAACTAAGTTATCCCAGCCCGTTAAAGTTTCATCGACAGCTGCATATTGGCCTGATAAACCTATGATTTCGCGCACTTTATCGGGGTGCTTCACAACATCAATTCCACCTACTGTGGCATGGCCCGAATCAGGTGATAAAAGTGTGGCAAGTATGCGCACAGTGGTCGTTTTGCCAGCACCATTTGGGCC
>CAZFZK010000036.1:0-7488 GCA_964523605.1 uncultured Candidatus Planktophila sp.
TAACACCTCAAGCTAGCGCGTCTGCCAATTCCGCCACCCGGACGAGTGGTTTTCCAGCGAAGGGCAAGGATAGCAACAGTGGTCACAACACGGCAAAAGGTGCTTGGCGTAATTCGGGCTTCACATTATTAGGGCAGAACTGGGAGAGTAGCCCTATGAACCAGGAACGTATATCGCTAGAAGAAGAAACCATTCGAATTTGCCAAGAGCTAATCCGGATTCCCAGTGTTAACTACGGCGAAGGAAATGGTGACGAACGTACTGTCGCTGCTTACGTAGTTGCTTCGCTTGCTGAAGTTGGAATTGAAGCAACTATTTACGAATCCGCGCCAAATCGTGCAAATGTAATCGCAAAGATCAAAGGTAGCGATTCCAGCCGACCTGGATTAGTTTTGCACGGGCATATCGATGTTGTTCCAGCCGATGCAAAGGATTGGTCAGTAGATCCATTCGGTGGTGAAATAAAAGATGGTTTTATCTGGGGACGCGGCGCTGTCGATATGAAAAATGTTGATGCGATGATTTTAGCGATTGTCCGAAAATGGCAACGTGAGGGATATGTGCCGCCGCGCGACATCGTTTTGGCGTTCTTCGGCGACGAAGAAGCGGGTAGTGAATTTGGTTCACGTTACATGACTGCAAATCATCCAGAAGTATTCGCTGGATGCTCAGAAGCCGTGTCTGAAGTTGGTGGATTTTCGATCACCGTGAAGAATGGAAAACGACTTTATTTCATTGAGACTGCCCAAAAGGGAATTCACTGGATCAAGTTAACTGCCAAAGGAACAGCCGGTCATGGTTCCATGATCAATAAAAGCAACGCAGTTACTGCGCTGAGTGAAGCGGTTCAAAAAATTGGTAACCATAATTGGCCGCAGCGATACACCAAAACAATTAAGGCTTTGTTTGCAAATGTCGCAAAAGTAACTGGTAGTAAATACGACGAAGCAGATTTCCGTCCATTACTCGATGAACTTGGACCTGCTGCAAAAATGTTTGGAGCGACGTTGCAAAATACCGCTAACCCGACCATGCTTAATTCAGGTTACAAAGCAAATGTAATTCCGCAGTCGGCATCAGCTGTTGTTGATGGTCGTTTTTTGCCTGGCTATGAAGCTGAGTTCAACGAAACCATTCGCGAAATCGTCGGGCCAGATATTGAAATTGAAACCATTACTCATGACATTTCACTCGAAGTTGATTTCAGTGGAGATTTAGTTGAGGCAATGGTTCAGGCACTAATTGCTGAAGATCCTGATGCCATCGCAGTTCCTTACATGATGAGCGGTGGTACTGATAACAAGGCGCTTTCAGAACTCGGAATTGTTGGCTATGGATTTACACCATTGAAACTTCCACCGGGTTTAGATTTCATGGCTCTGTTTCATGGTGTCGATGAGCGAGTGCCACTAGATGGCTTAAAATATGGTGTTCACGTAATGGAACGTTTCTTAAAGAACTGCTGATACTTCCGTAAGTGCTTCACGTACAACTTCTGGCAAACTAATTTGCTCTGAAGTTAAAATCCCGCGCAGCTGCGCACCGGTACGAGCACCGACTATTGCGCTAGTAACTCCTGGTGCATCTCTTACCCATGCTAAGGAAACTTCTAACGGCGAGAAACCAAGTCCGTCGGCTGCTACACAAACTGCTTCGACGATTCGAGATGAACGAGCATCTAGATAGGGTTCTACAAAACCGGCAAAATGTGCGCTAGCTCCGCGCGAATCACTAGGTAATCCATTGCGATACTTACCAGTTAGAACACCTCTACCTAAAGGTGACCACGGCAAGAATCCAAAACCTAGAGCTCGAGCTGCCGGAATAATTTCACGTTCTACTTCTCGATTTAAGAGTGAATATTCAGACTGAATTGAAGCGATTGGTGCTTTTCCACCTTGGTTACTTTGACGCGTTACACAATGCGCTGTCTGCCATCCAGAGAAATTTGAAATTCCAACATAACGAGCACGTCCGGAGTTGTATGCCCAATCAAGTGCTGAAAGTGCATCGGATATTGGGTTCTCACTGTCCCAAGTATGAATTTGCCAAAGATCAACGTAATCGGTTCCAAGTCGCGCTAAAGAATTATCTAATTCAGCCATTAAAGCAGCACGCGAATTGTTAACAGTGCGAACACCATTTGGAAAAGTTATTCCGGCTTTGGTAGCCAACACGATCTCTTCTCGCTTGAACAGCGAACCAGCTAATCCACCGATTACGCGTTCACTGTCGCCATCTCCGTAGACTGCTGCGGTGTCGATAAAGTTTCCACCCGCATCTAAATATGCGCGCATCTGATCGGCGGCCTCATGTTCGTCGGTATCTCGGCCCCAAGTCATTGTTCCCAGACCTAGTCGAGATAGCGATAATCCACTGTCGCCAGCACGTCTAATTTCCATAGCGTAAACCTAGCAAGGCGAACCCTGAATTACTGCGATAACCTTTCAGGGTGCCAAAAATTGTTTTAGTCAGACATGCCCACTCAACGGCAAATGCCGCTGCCGTTCTCTCTGGTCAATTACCAAATGTGCACCTGTCGAAATCTGGCCAAGAACAAGCTGAACGATTGGCAGAGCGGTTAGGCAAATTAACTATTTCCCAAGTCCAAGTAAGCCCGATGGATCGCTGCGCTGAAACTTTAGCGCCCTGGCTGAAAAAATACGGAAAGAACGTAACGGTAATTACTGATCCTAATTTGATTGAGGTCGATTACGGAAAGTGGTCGGGCAAGAAGTTGGCAGTGCTGTCGCGGGCAAAATTGTGGCGCAAAGTGCAAAGCCAACCAAGCGCCGTCACTTTCCCAGAGGGCGAAAGTCTTGCGCTGATGCAAGTCCGAGCTATGCAATCAGTGCATAAATTTTTTTCGTCAGATCTAGAGCTAACCATCATGGTCTCCCATGGTGATGTCATTAAGGCGATCGTTGCTAGTGCTCTAGGTATGCATCTTGATGACTTCCAGCGCATCGTGATCGATCCCGCATCAATCACCATTCTTGAATCAAATGGCGGCGCGATCCGGTTGACTCGATTAAATGATTCAGATAATTGCGTTAGCGAGTTACTCCAAAGCAAGAGTAAACGTGGTCATTTACTTGGTGGCGGAAAAGGCATAACCAAGTGAGTCGGATTGTTTACGAATTCAACCCAGTAGAAAGATTTGTTTGCGGGACAGTTGGTGAACCTGGCGAACGAAGTTTCTTCATTCAAGCCAGAACGGGTTCGAGGATTACTTCAGTTGGTCTCGAGAAAATTCAGGCCGCTGCGCTGGGTGATCGCGTAGGTGCCATTCTCAAAGAGATCAAGCGTGCCAATCCGCTTATTTCCTATTCAAAATTAGGTGTTGATACCGAGCCACTCGAACAACCGATTTTTGAAGAGTTCCGAGTTGGTGTAATTGGACTTTCTTTTGTTACTGATACCGAACTGGTTTTGGTCGAATTGCAATGTGCAACACCAGCAGATGCTGACGAGGAAGAATTAGCCGAAGACGAGGAAGAAGGGGCACCAGACTTACTTCGGGTGTCTCTGACTTTGGCTCAAGCAGATGCTTTTGCGAAACGAACTGCAGCAGTCGTGGGTGCTGGTCGCTTGCCTTGTCCGTTCTGTGGAATCCCAATCGATAACAACGGTCATTTATGTCCGAGGGCAAATGGTTACCGCAGATAATCGCGACGAGATTTTGGCCGCTCTTAAATATGGCGACCTTAAAGTCACTGGTCGTTTAGTAGATGCATCTAATGCAACACTTTTCGGTGAGATCACAGTTGGCGAAAACTCATTTAACTGTATTTATAAACCAGTAACAGGGGAGCGACCATTATGGGATTTTCCAGATGGCACATTAGCTAACCGAGAATACGCCGCATATTTAATTAGTGAAGCGATGCAATTAAATTGTGTCCCTCCGACTATTTTGCGTGAGGGGCCGTTCGGTTTCGGAATGGTACAACTCTGGATTGATATTGATGAAGAAATAGATTTGGCCGAGCTGTACCGAAAAGACTTAGACGCCCTACGCAGGCTCGCCCTCTTTGACGTCGTAATTAATAATACTGATCGAAAGATCGGCCACTTGCTGCCTATCGCTAATGGCCATATCTATGGCTGCGATCACGGAGTAACTTTCCATTCCGAAGATAAACTTCGAACTGTTCTCTGGCAGTGGGAACAATTACCGTTACATCAATCAGAGATCGAACTACTTGAAATTCTAGAAGCGAAACTGAACGGTGAAATTGGCGAATTGATTGAGCAGTTAATCACCAAGGCGGAGTTAGCTGCGCTAAAACTGCGAATTTCACGTTTACTAGCGTCAAAAGTCTTTCCTTCACCCAGCCCAGATTGGCCTGCAGTTCCATGGCCGCCGTTCTAGGATAGGCCAATGCGTTCTTGGCCAACGGTTGCAATTCCAGCAGTTGATCCAAAATATGCGCTGCCAAAATTAACGCTGAAGGACACTCTTTCAGGAACCAAGAAAGCTCTGCCAACTAAGAATCTTTACCGCATGTATGTATGTGGCATTACGCCATACGATGCTACGCATTTGGGTCACGCGGCGACTTATCTAACGTTTGATTTAATTAATCGCTACTTACGGGCCACTGGCGCTGAAGTCCGTTACGTGCAAAATATTACCGATATCGATGATCCGCTACTTGAGCGGGCTAATCGCGATGGCGTTAATTGGGAAGACTTAGCGGAATCTCAAATCGAGCTCTTTCGAAGTGACATGGTCAATCTTCACGTGTTGCCGCCTGAGAGTTACATAGGGGCAGTCGAAGCAATTCCGTTAGTGACCAAAGCAATCGAAGTTCTCAAATCAGCAGAGACCATTTATCCAGTAGATAACGATCTGTATTTCTCGGTTCGCAGCGATGCTGAATTTGGAACTCGTTCACATTATTCCCAAGCAGAAATGCAGGAAATTTTTTCCCAGAGAGGTGGCGACCCAGATCGAGCTGGAAAGAAGGATGTACTCGATTGTTTAGTCTGGTTAGCAGCTCGACCAGGAGAACCATCTTGGCCCTCGCCGTTTGGTTCCGGTCGTCCTGGCTGGCACATTGAATGTAGTGCGATCGCATTAGCTTATTTAAAACCCGATCCAGCAGATGATTATGCAATCGATATCCAAGGTGGTGGCAGTGATTTGATTTTCCCGCATCATGAAATGGGTGCTTCGCAAGTTGCGATCATGACCGGAAAGCCTTACGCGCAGACATATGTGCACACTGGCATGGTTGGGCTAGATGGCGAAAAAATGAGCAAAAGCAAAGGTAATTTAGTTTTCGTTAGTAAATTGATTTCGGCCGGAGTCGATCCGATGGTTATTCGCTTGGCGCTCTTAAATTCAACGTATGGTCGAGATCGTATGTGGACTGACTCAGTCTTAGAAGAAGCCAAGAATCGAATGGCCCGACTTCAAAGTGCTCTTAGTCGCAATGAGGTTGCACCTACCCAAGAATGTGTGGCATTGATCATCGCCAGTTTGGCCGATAATCTCGATACCGTCCGCGCAATAAAGGCAATTGATAACTGGATTGAGCAAACTGAAAGTGGCTTGATTGGTGGCAGTAGTGGTGAATTAAGCCGTGCGCTTGATACGTTTCTGGGCATCGCAATCTAATCCGCCGATTTTTATCTACTGGTAACCTTGCGCCAATGAGCCTAGTTAAAACGCCTTCTTTATTACGTCAGGCGTTGGCCGAGCGCATCGTTATTGCGGATGGCGCGATGGGCACTATGTTGCAAGCAGCCGATCCATCATTGGATGATTTCCAGGGTCACGAAGGCTGCAATGAAATTTTAAATATTTCGCGCCCAGATATTGTCGCCGGGGTTCACGATGAATATTTGGCAGTAGGCGTCGATGCGATTGAGACAAATACTTTCGGTGCTAACTGGGCGAACTTAGCTGAATACGGAATTGAAGATCGTATCTATGAGTTAGCTTTCGCCGGTGCCAAGATTGCCCGTGATTGTGCCGATAAATTTTCGACACCAGATAAGCCTAGGTTTGTTTTAGGTTCGCTAGGACCTGGCACGAAATTACCAACGCTAGGACATACCACTTACGAATTTCTACGAGCTGCGTATGAAACCGCGTCACAAGGTTTATTAGATGGTGGATCTGATGCGTTACTAATCGAAACTACCCAAGATCTGTTGCAAGCAAAAGCCGCTGTTAACGGGGCACGCGCGGCCATGGCCAAATGTGATCGCGATGTGATTTTGATTGCCCAAGTTACGGTAGAACAAACCGGCACTATGTTATTAGGTTCGGAAATTGGGGCCGCATTAAACGCACTTGCCCCGCTAGAAATTGATTTGATCGGATTAAATTGCGCCACCGGTCCTGCAGAAATGTCTGAGCATCTTCGTTACTTAGCGCAAAACTCTCAGGTTGCACTTTCAGTTATGCCAAATGCCGGATTGCCAATTCTTGGTAAGAAAGGCGCCGAGTACCCACTTGGACCAGAGGAACTGGCAATAGCTCTCGATACTTTCGTAGCTGATTATGGAATTTCATTGCTAGGTGGTTGTTGCGGTACGACACCAGCTCACCTTGCTGCTGTGGTTGAGAAATTTAAAGATCACCAAATAAAGCAACGAAACCCAATCACCGAACCTGGAGCTTCATCGCTTTATCAGTTCGTTCCGTTTCGCCAAGATAAAACATATTTGGCAATCGGCGAGCGCACCAATGCCAACGGTTCGAGAGCTTTCCGTGATGCGCTGGTAGCCGAAGATTGGCAAACCTGCGTTGAAATAGCGCGAGATCAAATTCGCGAAGGCGCTCATATGCTTGATCTTTCAGTTGATTACGTGGGCCGTGATGGTGCTAAAGATATGACTGAATTAGCTAGTCGTTTCGCTACCGCATCTACTTTGCCGATCGTTTTAGATTCAACCGAGCCGGCGGTTTTAAAAGCTGGTCTTGAGCAATTGGGTGGTCGTAGCGTAATTAACTCAGTTAACTACGAAGATGGCGATGGTCCTACCTCGCGATTCGCCAAAATCATGCCGCTCGTTCAAGAGCATGGAGCAAGTGTTGTCGCGCTGACTATCGATGAGGAAGGTCAAGCGCGTTCAAAAGAATGGAAATTGAAAGTAGCTCGAAGGCTAATAAATGATTTAACCCAAAACTGGGGGATGGCCACGTCAGATATTTTAATTGACTGTTTAACTTTTCCAATTGCCACTGGGCAAGAGGAAACCAGACGCGATGGTATTGAAACAATCGAAGCGATTAGGACTCTCAAACTTGAGTTCCCTGAGGTTCAAACGACTCTTGGCGTCAGCAACGTTTCCTTTGGTTTAAATGCGGCTGCTCGAATAGTGCTTAACTCTGTCTTTCTCCACGAATGTGTTGAAGCCGGTCTTGATTCAGCCATCGTGCATCCTTCCAAAATTACTCCGATGGCACGAATCGATTCGCGTGCCCGCGAAGTCGCACTCGATCTAATTTACGATCGACGTACTTATAGC
>CAZFZK010000036.1:7498-10898 GCA_964523605.1 uncultured Candidatus Planktophila sp.
GGTGAATGTACCTATGACCCTTTAACAGAATTCCTGCAACTTTTTGAAGGCGTTGAAGTTGCAGCGTCACGAAACTTACGGGCAGCCGGATTAGCTGCACTACCGCTGGAAGAGCGTCTCCAACGTCGGATCATTGATGGCGAAAAAGTGGGCTTAGAAGCCGATCTCGATCTAGCCATGTCGCAAGGAATTAAACCACTCCAAATTATTAATGATCATTTACTTGAAGGCATGAAAGTTGTAGGAGAATTATTTGGAAAAGGTGAGATGCAATTGCCGTTCGTTTTGCAAAGCGCTGAAGTAATGAAGGGTGCAGTTGCCTACCTTGAGCCGCACATGGAGAAAGCTGATGATCAAGGCCGCGGTCGCATGCTTCTTGCAACCGTTAAGGGAGATGTTCACGATATTGGTAAAAACCTTGTTGATATTATTTTGTCGAATAATGGTTACCAAGTAGTTAACATCGGAATTAAGCAGACGATCAACCAAATTATTGATGCTGCTCAAGAGCACAACGTAGATGCAATTGGTATGAGTGGACTGCTAGTTAAGTCGACTGTAATCATGAAAGAGAATCTGGAAGAAATAACTGCTCGGGGCTTAGATCAAAAATGGCCAATCGTTTTAGGTGGGGCTGCTCTAACCCGTGCATTCGTGGAGCAAGATCTGGCTGAGATTTTCCCAGGTGAAGTTCGCTATGCACGTGACGCGTTTGAAGGATTGCGTTTAATGGATGCGATCATGGCAGTTAAAAGAGGCGAACCTGGAGCGGAACTGCCAGCCTTACGTGAGCGAAAAGTGAAGTCAACTCGCAATATCGAAATCAGCGAAGAAATCGACACCAGACGAAGTGATGTTGCTTTAGATATAGATATTCCTAACGTGCCATTCTTTGGATCCCGAATTGTTAAGGGAATCCCATTAGCTGATTACTCCGGCATGCTTGATGAGCGGGCATTGTTTATGGGGCAATGGGGTCTTAAGGGCGCTCGCGGTGAGTACGAAGCGATGGCCGAAACCGAAGGCCGACCACGTCTTCGCGCTTTGCTAAATCAAGTTCAATCAGCAGGTTGGCTCGAAGCCGCAGTTGTCTACGGATATTTCCCATGTGTTAGCGAAGGCAACGATTTAGTCATCCTGCATCATGAAGGACCGGATAAAGGTAAGGAACGAACCCGCTTCTCATTCCCGCGCCAACGTCGTGACCGCCGCTTATGTATTAGTGATTTCTTCGCCAATAAAGATTCAGGCAAAGTCGATGTAGTTTCTTTCCATGTGGTCACAATGGGCAACACCATTAGTAAAGCTGCAGCTGAACTATTTGCAAAAAATGAGTATCGGGAATATTTAGAGTTGCATGGTTTATCGGTGCAACTAACCGAAGCACTTGCCGAGTATTGGCATCAACGAATTCGTGAGGAAATGCAAGTTCGCGCAGAAGATGCGCCTGATCTGCAAGGCATTCTTGATCAGGGATACCGCGGGTCACGTTATTCATTTGGCTATCCAGCCTGCCCAGATATTGAGCAACAAGTTCAACTTTGCCAATTGTTGGAACCCGGTCGAATTGGCGTTGAGCTATCTGAGGAATTTCAATTGCACCCCGAGCAATCAACCAGTGCCATCATCGTTCACCACCCTGAGGCAAAATATTTCAATGCCAACTAGCGCGACTGAGAATTTCTATAGCGCTGTCTTTTTCGATATGGACGGTTTGTTAGTCAACTCCGAACCACTTTGGCTGGAATCGGAAACAGAGATGATGGCTGGGTTTGGCTATCAATGGCTCGAATCAGATCAAGCTGCTTGCTTAGGTGGGCCGTTAGATCGCGTCGGCAAGTACATGTCTGACTTACTTGGTGGCAAACGCGATGGTAATTCGTTAATGCTAGAAATCATTGATCGCATGATTATCAAATTCCAAGGGCAGCTACCTTTTATGCCAGGTGCTGTGGAACTAATTAACGATCTTCGTGCTCATGGTGTCGATTTAACCCTGGTATCAGCGAGCCCACGTTCACTGGTAGATGCGGTGTTAGCGAATTTCGAAGCAAATCCTTTCGTTCGCTCAATCTCAAGTGACGATGTGAAATTTTCGAAGCCTGACCCAGAAGGATATTTACTAGCCGCTAGCAGCGGGGGACACGATATTTCAAATTGTTTAGTACTTGAAGATTCCTTGACTGGTGTAACAGCTGCCAAAGCTTCGGGGGCCTGGGTGCTAGCTGTACCTCACTTAGTTCCGATCGAGAATGGCGGGCGGGTTGCTGTCACTGATTCGCTTGCCAACTGGAGTTATGCGGAATTTGCCCTTAAGTATGAGCAGGACAAATCGATTTAAAAAAGCACCAGTCACATAACCGTGATGGTTTGGTTGGCCAAGAATCTTTCTCGATTGCCAATTTAATTTCATTTGCAATGCGGATCAAAGCAGCTTCGGTTGCGACCAAATCAGCCATGGTTGGGGTGCTGCGAACGAGTGCACCATCACCGAGATAGATTAATAAAAGTAATTTTGGCAAGACATTATTTGTCTTGAAATAAAGAAGTGCATATACCTGCAATTGAAATAAGGCTTTTGCTTCCCAACCTGGCTTGGGGGACTTACCTGTTTTGTAATCAACGATTCGAACTTCGCCCGTCGGCGCCACGTCTAACCGATCTACATATCCATGCAGATATAAATCGGAATTCAAATCAAATTCCAGATGAAGCTCACGGAAAGAAGGCTCGAAAGTTTCAGGTTTTTCTAACTTAAAGTAGGTCGCTAAGAGCGCATTTGCTCGATCCAGCCATTCTTTCTCATTGCTAATCAATGGCGCCAAATCAGGTTTAGCTTCTAATTGTGCTTTCCAACGCGAAGGCAAAAGCTCTACCGCAGTTTCTAAATTTCTATCCTGCGCAGGAGATTCAAATAGATCATGCAGAACTGTATGAACCAGAGTTCCGCGTTCGGCATCAATACTTGGCGGTTCGGGCAACTTATCAATACTTCGATACTTATAGAGTTGCGGACAGTTGGTGAAGTCCGAAACTCGACTTGGGGATAACCGCATATTTGGCACTGACTCAAGATAGGCCATGGCTACGACAAAGTCGGGCTGACTTTCACGGCTACGCTGAACTAGGATGCGTTCATGTCCGAAACTACTCCGGCTCCGAAATCACTTGCCTCATTGCAAGCAGGAACATTTGCCTATGGCGATCGGATTCAACTGACCGATCCCAAGGGCAAGATGTATTCGCTAACGATTACACCCGGCAAGGAGTGGCATACCCATAAAGGCTGGATCGTTCACGATGAACTAGTTGGGATTCCGGAAGGCTCGGTAATCAGCACCACAGCAGGATTAAAATTCACAGCATTTAAACCTCTGTTAGGTGACTACGTTTTATCGAT
>CAZFZK010000037.1:0-8748 GCA_964523605.1 uncultured Candidatus Planktophila sp.
CGCTCTATGACTAAGTCTTATTTAGTACTTCATAAGCCTAAAGGCGTTCTGTCTACCATGTACGACCCAGAAGGTCGCCCGTCACTAGCTGATTTCATCGATTTGCGTAAGGAGCGCCTTTTCCATGTTGGTCGCCTTGATAAGGATTCTGAAGGCCTAATCCTTCTGACCAATGATGGCGATCTTACTTTCCGGGCAACTCACCCGTCATTTGGGCTGGAAAAGACCTACATTATTGAGTTCGAAGGACGCCTGGAAACAGGGGTAGATAAGGTGCTTTTAAAGGGCGTAGAGCTAGAAGATGGCATGGGTCGAGTTCTTAGCTTTAAGCAACTTTCAGCAAATTGGATCGAAGTTAAAATCCATGAAGGCCGATATCACATCATCCGCCGTCTCATGGAGGCTGTCGGGGTAGAGGTGCTGCGATTGATCCGCACTAACTTCGGGCCGATCTCGTTAGGCGATACCCCTGAAGGACGTTGGCGCGACCTAAATGAGCAAGAGTTGTTAAATATACAGAAGGCTTTAAATCTAAAGTGATAAATCTATTTATCAACATTACAAAAATGTCTGTTTCTCTATTTATCGACAATAAGTTAAAAAGAAAATCAATTTGTCGATATATGCTGTCGCAACAAGCGTAGAAACGACCTCTTGTATTAATTTATCGACAATCTATATTTTTGATCGCGCCTTCCTAAACCTCCAGCTTTTCGTTTAAATAAGTCGTTTCTTGTTTAATCGTTAAGTAGATTTGACGTCAAACACCTATTTATTAAAAACGAAAAAAGGGTACTTCAAGGTACCCTTAACCATGGTTTTAAGAGCTATTCGGGGCGCTACGCAGGTGAGCGTGAATTCAAGCGTGGCGATAGGCGACGGCGTGCGCGAGCTCTTGCCGGCCATGCTCAAAGCTAATGGGCTAGAAGTCGATGACGTGATTTCAGTTTTGATGACTGCCACTCCAGACTTAACTGCCGATTTTCCAGCGGCATCAGCTCGAGATGTGGGGTTTGCGGGCACGCCCTTGATTTGTGCCGTTGAGATCAATGTGTCCGGTGCTCTAGAGCGAATTATTCGAGTCTTAATGCATGTAGAAAGTGATAAGAGCAAGAACGAAATTAGCCACATTTACCTGCATGGAGCTACAGCTTTACGCAAAGATCTCGCCCAATAGGGGACATAAACATGACCTTAAAATCTGTCCGAATAGTAGGTGCTGGCCTAATTGGCACTTCAATCGGACTCGCCCTAAAGGCAGCCGGTTCCTCCGTTCAATTTGTCGATGTCGATACTAATGCCGAACTGCTGGCTAACGACCTAGTAAAAGCGCCTGAAATTTCAACCCCAGACCTAGTCATCATTGCTACACCGCCTTCGGCTTTTAAATCCAGTATTGAGCGTGAAGCAACTCTCAACCCTCAAGCGATACTTATGGATATAGGCAGCGTTAAGACAAAACCTATACTTGAGGTTTCATCTGTGGAAGGCCTTTTGTCGAGGTTCTGTGCAACCCATCCGATGGCTGGACGTGAAGTTAGTGGGGCGGTATCTGCCCGAGCCGATCTCTTTTTAGATCGAGCCTGGATCATCACTCCGACCGCGGAAACTTCCGATGAAGCCAAGGCGATGGCGCTGGAAGTGATAGCCGCCTGCGGCGCACAAGTCGTAGAAATGAGCGCAGAAGATCACGATCAGCGAGTGGCTCTGATTTCTCACCTACCGCAAACCATCAGTTCTTTGCTTGCTGCCCAGCTTTCAAACTCAAGCCCGGAGGCGCTAGCACTGGCCGGGGGCGGACTAAGGGACACAGTTCGAATCGCTGGCTCGGATCCAAAACTGTGGGGCGAGATCCTGGGCGCTAACGAGTCCGCGCTAATGCCACTATTGATAAGTCTACAAAGTGATCTTTCGGATCTGATTTCGGCTGCCAGTGGCCCCGCTAAATGGGAGTCGCTAGTGGCCGCAGGTCGGGCGGGAAAGAGTGCAATTCCGGGGAAGCATGGTGGCAAATCAAGGGAATACAGCTACTTGCCAATTGTCATCGATGATCGACCTGGTCAACTTGGTTCGCTTTTCAATGCTTGCGCAAAAGCCAATGTGAATATTGAAGACCTTACGCTAGAGCATTCACCTGGTCAGCTAACTGCGGTCATAACACTTGCTATTGCACCAGAAGATATTGATCGTTTGAGTGAATTCTTAACCAAAGATGGCTGGAACGTTCACTCAGTTAGTTAATGTGTTTAAGCAAAATTCAGTTTTAGGTAAAGCCTCACGCTTTTAGCAACGTAGAATAAGGGTCATTATGGGCATAGTTGTAGCAATAGATGGCCCTAGTGGTTCGGGAAAATCAAGCACCTCAAAATCAGTGGCGATGCGTTCCACTTGGGATTACCTCGATACTGGCGCTCTCTATCGTGGCCTTACTTGGCTTGCGTTACAAAATGATTTATCAGATGCGAGCTCAGTTCTAAAAGCACTTAAATCTTCGCCTTTGCGATTTGTGGTCGATCCACTAGAGCCACGTTTATTTGCTGGCGACACTGAAATTACAGATGCGATCCGTACAATTGAAATTACTGAGAACGTTTCGAAGTTCGCCGCAATGCCTGAACTTCGTGCCGAACTGTTGAAGTTACAGCGCAAGATTATTTCTGATTCAAAGCGGGGGATAGTCGTTGAAGGTCGCGACATCGCAACGGTAGTTGCTCCGGATGCTGCACTGAAAATTTATCTAACTGCTGATTTAACTGCCCGTGCGGCTCGTCGTGATGCCGAAGAGAATTCAGCTCAAGGCGTAGAAAACGTTGCGCAATCTTTAAGTAATCGCGATGAATTAGATTCAACTCGCGAAGTTTCTCCACTTGCTTTAGCACCTGATGCATTAACTATTGACTCAACTCATTTGAGTTTAGAAGAAACTGTTGATCGCATTTGGGAGTTACTAAAGCAGCGTGAATTACTCGGTTTGCCAGTTGTTGCAATTTTAGGTCGTCCCAATGTTGGTAAATCAACTCTGATTAATCGCTTCATTGGTAGACGCGAAGCAATCGTTGAAGACACTCCTGGCGTTACTCGCGATCGCGTTCAATACGAATGCGAATGGGGTGGTCGACGCTTTATTGTTATGGATACTGGTGGTTGGGAAGCAAAGCCAGATGGAATTTCAATTCAGGTAAGTGCCGGCGCTGAACAAGCAATGCGCGAAGCTGATGTTCTTGCCTTCGTAGTAGATGCGCAAGTTGGCGCACTCGATGAAGATGACATTTTGGTAAGCGAACTTCGCAAAGCAAAAAAACCAACAATTTTGATTGCCAATAAAGTCGATGATGAAGGCGCGGAATCAGATGCATATGCCCTTTGGAACCTTGGTTTAGGCGAACCGTATTTTGTTTCAGCTCTTCACGGCCGAGGTAGCGGTGACTTACTTGATCATATTGTTGCTGAGCTTCCCGAAGTTGGTCGCGCGCAAGTGCAAGATGGTTATCGTCGCGTCGCGCTAATCGGTCGTCCCAATGTTGGTAAATCAAGTTTGTTAAACGCCCTCGCTGGCGAGACTCGTTCAATTGTTGATGATATTGCCGGTACAACTCGTGATCCTGTCGATGAGTTAATTGAAATTGGTGATCAAGTTTGGCGCTTTATTGATACAGCAGGTTTGCGCAAGCGAGCTAATCAAGCAAGCGGTACCGACTATTACGCAACGCTTCGAACCCAAACGGCGCTAGAACGTTGCGAAGTTGCTGCCGTAGTTTTAGATGCCTCTAATCCGATTTCGGAACAAGACTTGCGAATCATCACGATGGTTGAAGAAGCTGGTAAAGCTATGGTCATAGTGATGAATAAATGGTATCTCGTAGATGAAGATCGTCGCGACCAATTAGATAAAGAAATTGATCGTCATTTAGATCAAGTTGAATGGGCGCAACGAGTAAATGTCGCGGCCAAGACCGGTTGGCACCGGGATCGTTTAGCGCCAGCGCTTCGCACGGCGTTAAGTGGTTGGGAACAACGAGTGCCAACGGCCAAACTAAATTCATTCTTGGGTGCCTTAATTGGTGCGACACCACCACCAGTTCGTGGCGGAAAACAACCAAAGATTTTCTACGCCACCCAGGCCGGAATTGCACCGCCGAAATTTGTGATTTTCTCAAGTGGCTGGATCGAAGCTTCCTATCGCCGATTTATTGAGCGTCGCCTGCGCGAGGAATTTGGCTTCCCGGGTACTCCAGTCATGGTGGCGATCCGAGTCAAGGAACGCGACAAAGAGTAATGCTGACGATTCCTAACGCCTTAACTTTTCTGAGGTTTCTCGGAATCCCACTCTTTCTTTACTTAGCCCTAAATCTCCAAGCCGACGGTTGGGCCATTGCCGTTTTAGCCGTTGGCGGAGCCACAGATTATTTTGATGGCAAACTAGCCAGAGCTTGGGGTCAAACTTCACATTTTGGCGAGATCGCTGATCCAACGATTGATCGTTTATATATTTTGGCAGTTCTGATTGCTCTTTATGTGCGAGATGCCATCCCGCTTTGGTTGATCGCAACGCTGCTGGGTCGAGATTTGATCTTGGGTCTGCTCTCCATCTGGCTCAGTGTTACTAAGCGCCCGTTAATCGAAGTTACATTCCTGGGCAAGGCGGCGACCTTTAATCTCTTGTACGCATTTCCATTTTTGTTGTTGGCGCTATCTGATTCGTGGCTAGGCACAATTGCATTCGTGTTGGGATGGGCTTTTGCAATCTGGGGTACGGCGCTTTATCTCTTCACTGGCGTCTCATATTTCATTAATGCTATTTCCCGTACTAAGGTTCGCCCATAAATCGTTTAAATCAAATTACTAAAAACTTTAGAGAACTCAGAGAAAAGGCGCGATATGTCTAACATTCCAGCTGATTTGAAATACACCAAAGAGCACGAATGGGTTCGTGATTTGGCAGCTGCTGGCACTGTTTCGATGGGCATTACCGACTTTGCCCAAGGAGCACTGGGCGACATTGTTTACGTGCAATTGCCGAAAATTGGCGACGAGGTTGTAAGTGGAAAAGTTTGTGGCGAAGTTGAGTCGACAAAGAGTGTTTCTGAAATTTTTGCACCAGTATCTGGAAAAGTAATTGCCATCAATGATTCACTATCTAATTCGCCAGAATTTATCAACTCTGATCCTTATAACGCGGGCTGGCTTCTGGAAATTGAACTTTCTGAGGCGGCAAACGATCTACTAACCCCAGAGGAATACGGACAAATCACCGCTTGACCTAACCCCGTACTCTAAATAGGGTAAGCCTCCAGTTCAGGATGAAGTTGATTTTAAAACTTTAATCTTTTAGAAACGAAACGGGGGAGTGCAAATGACTGCAGCTGAAGTAGAGCGCGAAGTCACCACCACTATCTCACTCGGAGTCAGACCAGTTGTTGATGGTCAAGTAAATCTTGATACTTTGATTCAATCTCTAGATGCTGAGAATCAAAATGTTGTTGCGCAAGTAATGGCAGCTACCGAACCAACCGCGCTTTTATTAGTCCTAAAAGGTGCCGGTCGCGGTAATCGTTTTATGGTGAATAAAACTGGAAGCACCATTGGTCGTGCAACAGATTCAGGAATATTCCTCGATGATGTAACCGTTTCACGCAAGCATGCGAGCATTAACTTTGATCAAGACTTTACCTTCACCGATGCCGGCAGCCTTAATGGTTCTTATCTAAACAACGAGCGGGCTACGACAGCAGTTTTGAAATCTGGCGACGAAATTCAGATCGGTAAGTTCCATTTAGTTTTTATTAGCAATACCTCGAAAAATGCAAGCAGCAATAATTCCCAGTCAGATAACAAGTAAGAAAAAACGGAGATCATAAGATGAGCGTTCCAGCACGGGCCTACCTCAGCATCGGTGAAGTTCTAAATAAGCTTCGTGGTGACTTTGCAGATATTACGATCTCGAAGATTCGCTTCCTAGAATCTGAAGGATTAATTGATCCGCAGCGAACCCCTTCTGGTTATCGCAAATTCACATCAACTGATCTTGACCGCCTGCGCTATGTGCTACTTGCCCAGCGCGATCAGTATTTGCCACTTCGTGTTATCAAAGAAAACCTTGATGCCATTGATCGCGGTCTTCAGCCTTCAGCAACTGGGGGAGCTGCCGCACCTCGTCCGCAATTAGGACTAGCTACAGTTGATGGCGAATTTGCACCTTCTTCATTTGGAGATACCAATGACTTACGCCTTAGCCGCGAAGAACTATTGAAGTCCTCTGGCATCAATGATGAGCAATTAACAGAGCTTGAATCATTTGGCTTAATTACAGTTCGTGGCAGCCATTACGATGCCGACGCACTTGCAATTGCGCAAGCCGTTTCCGAGATGTCAGCCTTTGGAATTGAACCGCGCCATATGCGTTCATTTAAGTCAGCTGCCGACCGCGAGATCGGTCTGATCGAGCAAGTTATTACTCCGCTGGTACGCCAGAAGAGTACCGAGTCAAAAGCTCGCGCCGAAGAAGTGACTAAGGAAATTGCGGCTCTTTCAATTCGTTTACACGCCTCGTTGGTGCGTAGCGGTCTACATCGCTTCCGCTAAAAATGTCCTCTGAAATGATTCCGATGGAAGTTATCGGCGTTCGCGTCGAGATGCCATCAAATCAACCCATCATTTTGTTACGCGAAATTGACGGCTCTAGATTTTTACCAATCTGGGTTGGGGCAGTAGAGGCAACAGCAATTGCTTTTGCTCAACAAGGACTCGAGCCGCCGCGGCCACTAACTCATGACTTGATGGCCCAACTCTTTGAAAAATTCGACGCGACTTTGGTTGCAGTGCACATCAATGAACTTCGCGATGGCGTTTTCTATTCAACTTTGCAGATGCGGGATTCCTTGGCCAATTTGGTTCAACTATCGGCTCGGCCATCTGATGCGGTGGCTTTGGCCCTTCGAACCCAGAGCAATATCTTGGCAAGTGCTGAACTTCTTGACTCGGCCGGTATCGAAATCCCAGAGGGAGCGGTAGTCGATGAGGGCGATTCTGGCGACACCACAGTTGAGCTAGAGGCCTTTAGAGAGTTCCTAGAAGGCATTAACCCAGAGGATTTTGCCGGATAGTTGAGCGTAAAACCCTAAACCTAAAGTAGAGGTTATAACCGTGTCGGTCATTGCAACCGTGTAATTCGACTCCTACTCTTTAGCCACTAACCTCACTAACCCCACTAATCGAAATGAGTTCCCCCTCATGAGTCAGACTGACTTCGAAATCGGCTATCGCGGCGCAACTGCCTGTGCAGCTGCCGGAATTACTTATCGCCAACTCGATTATTGGGCACGAACTTCTTTAGTTGAACCAAGTATTCGAAGCGCCGGGGGATCTGGAACTCAACGCTTATATGGCTTTCGTGACATTTTGGTTCTTAAGATTGTTAAAAGATTATTAGACGCTGGTGTATCGCTACAAAATATTCGCACCGCAGTAGATCATCTGCGTAGTCGCGGTGTTACCGAACTTGAACGAATCACTTTGATGTCAGATGGTGCTTCAATTTATGAATGCGCCAGTGCTGATGAAATGTACGACTTGGTGCAAGGCGGTCAGGGGGTTTTCGGCATCGCGGTTGGACGAGTTTGGCACGAAGTAGAAGGCTCGCTTTCCAACCTTCAAGGTGAGGTTAATGGTCAAATTGTCGGTGGCGAAAATAACGACGAGCTATCGCAACGTCGGGCGCGCAAAGGCGCTTGATCGCCCGTATTCTGCTCACCTTACTGATCGCTGATCAGTAGTTCTTTCGAGATCTAGGGTGACACTGCATGAGCACGCACGAGAATTTTGAATCACGCCACATTGGGCCCTCGCTTGAACAAGAAGCAACGATGTTGCACGAACTCGGGTTTGCAGACTTAGAGACTTTCATCAGATCAGTTGTTCCGGAAAATATTGCAATGGGGCAGCGCTTAGCCGATGTATTGCCTGATGCACTTTCAGAGGTTGAAACAATTGCTGAGTTGCGCAAACTAGCAAATCAAAACCAAGTATTTGATTCTCTTATTGGAACTGGTTATTACGGAACAATCACGCCAGCTGTAATTTTGCGAAATGTTCTAGAAAATCCGGCTTGGTACACGGCTTACACGCCATACCAACCGGAAATTTCGCAAGGTCGCCTAGAAGCACTTTTTGCTTTTCAAACTGCCGTATGTGATTTGACTTCACTACCAATTGCAAATGCTTCAATGCTAGATGAGGGCACAGCTGCGGCCGAAGCCATGACTCTTGCGCGTAGAGTTTTTAATGGCGCTGATTCAGCCGTGCTCTTAATCGATAAGTATTTACATCCACAAACCAAAGCAGTGGTGGCAACACGGGCCAAGCCGCTGGCAATTGAAATTGTTGAGTTTGATCCCAGCGAACCGCTAGCAAATATTGCTAACTATGAAGTATTCGGTGTCCTAGTTCAGTATCCAAATACCAATGGTGAAATTCTGGATTACTCAGCGCTTGCCAATTGGGCGAAAGAACGTAGCGCACTGCTAATTGCTGCCACAGATTTGCTCGCACTTACATTGCTTGCGCCACCAGGGGAGTGGGGCGCTGATATCGCAGTTGGTTCAGCACAGCGCTTTGGTGTACCAATGGGATTCGGCGGACCACACGCTGGATTTATGGCAGTTCGAAGTGGGCTAGAACGATCATTACCAGGTCGATTGATTGGCCAATCACTTGATGCGCATGGAAACCCGGCTTTTCGCTTAGCTCTAC
>CAZFZK010000037.1:8758-10598 GCA_964523605.1 uncultured Candidatus Planktophila sp.
TCAGGCGAGACAAGGCGACCAGCAATATTTGTACTGCGCAAGTTCTCTTGGCAGTAATGAGTGCTTTCTATGCCATGTGGCATGGAGCTGATGGCTTGAAAGTTATTGCCAATCGAATTCATGCCCAAACTGATTCACTAGCTAAGGCGCTGCAATCGAGTGAACACAAAGTTTTGACGAAGAATTTCTTCGACACAATTCTGATTGAAGTAAAAGATGCTGCGTTAATCCATCGCACCGCCAGATCACTGCGGATTAATTTACGCGAAGTCTCGGCAAATGTCGTCGGTATTTCATTTGATGAAACAATCACTACCGATCTTTTAACGCGCATCGGCAAAATTTTTGGAGTTAGTATTCAAACGCCGGCGCGCGAAGTCGCGATTAGCAATGCGCGCAAGAGTGCGTATTTAACTCACCCGATTTTTTCAACCAATCGTTCTGAAACTTCCATGATGCGATATCTGCGCACCTTGGCAGATCGCGATTTGGCACTTGATCGCACCATGATTCCGCTGGGCTCGTGCACCATGAAGTTAAATGCAGCAACCGAGATGGAAGCCGTAACTTGGCCTGAGTTCTCTTCACTACATCCATTCGCACCAGCTGAACAAAGCGCTGGCTCGCGACAATTGATTAAAGAGTTAAGTGATTGGCTAATCGCGATCACTGGTTATGACGCAGTTTCGTTGCAACCTAATGCTGGTAGCCAGGGGGAGTTCGCTGGACTGCTGGCAATTCGTAATTATCACGATTCTCGTGGCGATCAGGCCCGCAAGATATGTTTGATTCCATCAAGTGCTCACGGCACTAATGCGGCGAGTGCGGTTATGGCGGGAATGAAAGTTGTCGTAATTGAATGCGATGCCGAAGGAAATGTAAGTATTGCCGATCTCGAAGCCAAGATCGCAGCACATAGTGGGGAAGTAGCTGCGTTGATGGTTACCTATCCATCAACCCATGGCGTGTTCGAAGTAGAGATCTCACGTATCTGCGCACTCGTTCATGACGCCGGCGGACAGGTTTATGTTGACGGCGCGAATTTGAATGCTTTGGTTGGCTTAGCTCAACCTGGAAAATTTGGGGCAGATGTTTCGCACTTGAATTTGCATAAGACTTTCTGTATTCCACATGGTGGTGGCGGCCCAGGAGTTGGGCCAGTAATTGCCCGAGCTCATTTGGCGCCTTTCTTGCCGAACCATCCAATGGATCTTTTGGCAGGACCAACAACTGGCCCAGGACCAATTTCGGCGGCACCTTTTGGGTCAGCGAGCATTTTGCCGATTAGTTGGGCATATATTCGCTTGATGGGTGGCGCAGGGCTAACGCATGCGACTCAAGTTGCGATCCTTTCGGCCAACTACATAGCTCGAAAATTGCGAGGTGCTTTTCCGGTTCTCTATACCGGAGCAAATGGTTTGGTCGCACACGAGTGCATCCTTGATCTGCGCGAAATCACCAAGATCAGTGGCGTGACCGTCGATGACATCGCAAAACGTCTGATGGATTATGGCTTCCATGCCCCAACTATGAGTTTTCCGGTCGCCGGTACCTTTATGATTGAACCTACTGAGAGTGAAGATATTGCCGAACTCGATCGCTTTATCGCGGCTATGAAGGCAATTAGAGCTGAGATTGACCAGGTCATCGAAGGTAAAGTAGAGATTGAGGGTTCTGCGCTGCGGCATGCCCCTCATACGATTGAAGCCGTTTTAGACCCAAATTGGGATCGAGCCTACAGTCGCACCACGGGCGCCATGCCTGGAGCCCGAGAGGGGCTTATTTCGGGTGAGTTAATCGGTACTCGAGGTAAGTATTTTCCTACTGTGGGTCGCGTTGA
>CAZFZK010000038.1:0-10424 GCA_964523605.1 uncultured Candidatus Planktophila sp.
GAAGTGGGTGATCGCAGAAACGAGGAATTTGAATTCCCAGTTTTTCAGCGGCACGAATTACCAAAGTTCCTTTTGGAACAGTTACTTCAAAGCCATCGATTACTAACGTAATTTGCTCAACGATTACATCGGTATCTGGAGTCACTATGCATCAGCTCCTTCAAATAGCGTGCTGGCAATTGGATCAAATGGACATGCACCATTTGTTACGTGTGCGATGTATTCGTCGCGGAAATATTTGATTGAAGAAGTAATTGGGCTAGTAGCGCCATCGCCGAGTGCGCAGAATGAACGTCCCATGATGTTGTCGCAGAGATCTAGCAACTTCGCTAGATCTGCTTCTGAACCTTTACCATTTTCTAGATCGCGCAGAATCTGTACCAACCACCAAGTTCCTTCGCGACATGGTGTGCACTTTCCGCAGGACTCGTGCTTATAGAACTCAGTCCAACGAAGTACGGCGCGAACTACGCAAGTAGTTTCATCGAATATTTGAAGTGCTTTAGTGCCAAGCATCGAACCCGCACCCGCTACACCTTCGTAATCAAGTGGCACATCTAAATGCTCATCAGTAAACAACGGAGTTGATGATCCGCCTGGTGTCCAGAATTTTAATTTGTGTCCTTTGCGCATTCCGCCGGCAAGTTCAAGGATTTCACGCAATGTGATTCCAAGTGGAGCTTCAAATTGTCCTGGGTTTGCCACGTGGCCAGAGAGTGAATAAAGCGTGGTTCCTTTGCTCTTATCGGTACCCATTGATTGATACCACTCGGCGCCATTAGCAACAATCGCCGGAACCGAAGCAATCGATTCGACATTGTTTACAACGGTTGGGCGAGCGTATAAACCAGCAATAGCTGGGAATGGTGGGCGCAAGCGTGGTTGACCACGGAAGCCTTCAAGTGAATCAAGAAGCGCGGTTTCTTCGCCACAAATATAGGCACCAGCGCCAACGTGTAGAACTAGCTCGACACCGTTGCCTAAGTAACCAGCAGCATAAGCATCTTCAATTGCTTGGTTCATTCGGCGAACTACGTGAGTTACTTCGCCGCGAATATAAATGAAAGCATGCTTTGCCCGAATTGCGTGGGCGGCAATTATGCAACCTTCAATTAGTACGTGTGGGTTAGCCATTAAAAGCGGCGTATCTTTACAAGTACCTGGTTCTGATTCGTCGGCATTTACAACTAAGTAATGATCTTTGTTATCGCCTTGTGGAATAAAGCCCCACTTCATGCCGGTAGGAAAACCAGCACCACCGCGACCACGTAAACCAGAATCTTTAATAAGTTGAATTACGGCATCGGGATCCATAGCAAGCGCTTTTGCTGATGCGGTGTAACCACCGTGACGCTTATAAGCGGCAATCGTAAATGAATCTTTTTCATCCCAATGCGCTGAAAGTACTGGTGCAAGTTTTGTCATTACTTACCTTCCTTGCTTAGCTTTAAGCCGAGCAGAGTTGGCTCACCAGCTTGAACGCCTTCGTTTGCTAAACCATCATTAACACCAGCTAGAACTGCAGATGCTTCTTTCCAAGTTACCAATTTATTTGGACCACGTGTTGGTGGCTTTGGATTTCCGCTACGCATTGAATCGACTAAATCTTTTGCAGATTGCACAGTCTGGTTGTCGTAGAACTCCCAGTTAGCCATAACTACAGGTGCGTAATCGCAAGCAGCATTACATTCGATATGCTCAAGAGAAACTTTGCCATCGGCTGTTACGCCATCATTTTCAACACCTAAGTGCTCTTTCAAGCCAGCGAAAATAGCGTCTCCGCCCATGACTGCGCACAACGTATTTGTGCAAACACCTACGTGGTACTCGCCTACTGGTTGGCTCTTGTATTGAGTGTAGAAAGTTGAAACCGCTGTTACTTCAGCATTTTCTAGCTCTAACAATTCGGAAATAATCTCGATGCCTTCATTATTGATATAGCCAGTAATTGATTGGCTGTAATGAAGCAAAGGCATGATGGCTGAACGCTTACGTGGATAGCGAGCGATAATTGCTTCCATCACTGCTAACTGTTCATCGGTATATGCCATTAGCGATCAACTCCACCCATTACTGGATCAATCGATGCAACTGCACCGATGATGTCGGCAACCATGCTGCCTTCGCACATAGCTGAAGTTGATTGCAAGTTATTAAATGATGGTTCGCGGAAGTGAACGCGATATGGACGAGTGCCGCCATCTGAGACCAAGTGAACGCCGAGTTCGCCACGTGGGGATTCAACTGCGGTGTAAACCTGACCTGATGGAACTCGGAAACCTTCGGTTACTAACTTGAAGTGATGAATTAACGCTTCCATAGATTCGCCCATGATTTCGCGAATGTGATCGAGTGAATTACCCATTCCGTCATTGCCAACAGCAAGTTGGGATGGCCAAGCAATTTTCTTATCTTCAACCATTACTGGCTGACCTTCTGATTTATCTAACTTGTCGCAAGCTTGTTCAATGATGCGAAGTGATTGTTCAAGTTCGGCAATACGAATTAAGAAGCGACCGTAAACATCGCAAGTATCAGCAGTTACGACATCGAAGTCGTATTGCTCGTAACCGCAATATGGCTGCATCTTTCGTAGATCCCAAGGCAGACCAGTTGATCGAAGAACTGGGCCGGTAACACCAAGAGTTGTTGCGCCAGCTAGATCTAGGTATCCAATGCCTTCGGTGCGCTTCATCCAGATTGAGTTACCAACCAGAAGTTTTTCGTTATCTTTAAAGTTTTTACGAAGCTCGGCTACTGTTTCGCGAATCTTTGCAACAGCGCCCTTTGGTAGATCTTGAGCAACGCCACCTGGCCGTACATAGGCCATATTCATGCGTAAACCTGAAACTAATTCGAAAATATCTAGCACTCGCTCGCGTTCGCGGAAGCAGAAAATCATCGGTGAAAGTGCACCTAGCTCGAGGGCGCCAGTACCTAGTGCAACCATGTGTGAAGAAATTCGGTTGAACTCCATCATCATTACGCGAATCTGATTTGCACGCTCTGGTGCTTCGATTCCAAGGAGTTTTTCAACGCCTAAGCAATAAGCAGTTTCATTAAAAATTGGTGACAAATAATCCATGCGAGTTACGAAGGTAACGCCTTGAGTCCAGCTGCGATATTCAGTGTTCTTTTCGATACCGGTATGTAGGTATCCAATTCCGCAACGTACTTCAGTAACAGTTTCGCCTTCAAGTTCTAGGACTAAGCGAAGTACACCGTGAGTCGATGGGTGCTGTGGACCCATGTTTACAACAACGCGTTCTTCTTTCGCCTGGCCAATCTCAGTAACTAGTGAATCCCAATCGCCACCGGTGACTGCGAAAACAGTTCCTTCGGTAGTTTCGCGAGAGGATGCGTATGGATCTACGTATGTGCTCACTTGTATGACCTACGTTCGTTAGGTGGCGGTGTAGTTGCGCCTTTGTACTCAACTGGAATTCCACCGAGTGCATAATCTTTACGTTGTGGGTGTCCTTGCCAATCATCTGGCATCAAAATGCGAGTTAGTCCTGGGTGACCATCGAAAACAATTCCGAACATGTCAAAAGTTTCGCGTTCGTTCCAGTTGTTTCCAGCCCAAACTTCTACCAGTGAAGGAATATGTGGATCAGAATCGGCAACACTTACTTCTAAACGAATACGTTGATTATTCGTCATTGAAAGTAATGGATAAACAGCATGAAGTTCGCGATTGGTGTCTTCTGGGTAGTGCACACCGCTAACGCCTAAACAGTTTTCGAACTTCAAGCGATCGCGCAAAATTAAAGCCACTTCAACTAAACGTTCACGTTTAATATGAAGAGTTAGTTCGCCACGATCAACAACTACGCGCTCAATTGCATCAGCAAAATCAGGGTATGCCCGCTCTAAATCATCGGCAACTTGATCAAAATAACCACCATATGGGCGTTCTGTTGATCCTGGATTTACCTGAGTGCGAACTAATCCGCCATAACCAGAAGTGTCGCCGGTGCCGTGAGTTCCGAAAGAACCGCGCTCGTCATTACTCATTACGCTAACAACCCCTTCATTTGATGGGTTGGAAGTGCGGCAAGAGCAGCTGCTTCGACGTTTTTAATAACTAATTCACGGTTTGGCCCAAGTTTTTCAACATAAATTTGATCGTGCAATTTAAGGATTGCATCCATCAACATTTCTGGACGTGGTGGGCAACCAGGTAGATAAATATCAACCGGAACTACGTGATCAACACCTTGTACGATTGCATAGTTGTTAAACATTCCGCCGGAAGATGCACATGCACCCATTGCGATAACCCATTTTGGTGCTGCCATTTGATCATAAATCTGACGAAGTACTGGCGCCATCTTGTTTGAAACACGACCGGCAACGATCATTAAATCGGCTTGACGTGGGGATGCGCGGAAAACTTCCATTCCGAAACGAGCTAAGTCATAACGGCCAGCTCCTGCTGCCATCATTTCAATTGCACAACAAGCTAAACCAAAAGTTGCTGGCCAAAGTGAGTTCTTGCGCATGTAGCCGGCAAGTTTCTCAACTGAGGTTAATAAAAACCCACTAGGTAATTTCTCTTCTAGACCCATTTTGAATTAATCCCATTCCAATCCACCGCGGCGCCAGACGTAGGTAAAAGCAACGAAAACGGTGGCAATGAAGATTCCCATTTCGACTAAACCAAATAAACCAAGTTGATCAAAAGTCACTGCCCATGGATAAAGGAAAACAATTTCAATATCAAAAATAATGAACAACATTGCGGTTAAGAAATACTTGACTGGGAAACGTCCACCTTCGGCAGCTTGTGGAGAAGGTTCGATTCCGCATTCATATGCATCTGCCTTGGCTCTGTTGTAGCGGGCTGGACCTGTAATAGCTGCAATGCCAACTGAGAATATGGCGAACCCGAAGCCGATAGCGCCAATTACCAGAATTGGGATATATGGATTACTTGTTCCAGTCACGGGCGTAATCCTATTCTTGGGTTAGCAATGGTTATGACCGCTACGGCGCTACAGCGCTGTGAACTGCAACAACTCCGCCAGTTAAATTCTGCCAGCCAACGTTCTGCCAGCCAGCCTTTGTAATGTGTTCGGCTAACCTGACTTGATTTGGCCAAGCTCTAATTGATTCCGCTAAATAAACATAAGCGTCGGGATTCGAGGAAGTTTTCCGAGCGATGAAGGGCAGGGCTCGCATTAGATAATTGGTATAAATAGTACGAAACGGGCGCCAGACTGGCGCGCTAAATTCGCAGATCACGATGCGACCGCCACTTTTGGTCACTCGCAGCATCTCGCGCAGGGCAAGATCAAAATCGTTGGTATTTCTTAGGCCAAAAGAGATGGTCACTAGGTCAAATTCGCCATCTTTGAAGGGCAGATTTAAGGCATCGGCCTTGGTAAATGGCAGATGTGGGCGGGCTTTGCGACCAGCGGCCAGCATTCCTTCCGAAAAATCAGCCGGAATCACATCGGCGCCAGCTTCGGCCAAAGGTTGCGAAGATGACCCGGTTCCGGCAGCCAAATCAAGGATCTTCATGCCAGATTTTGGGGCGATGATTGCCGTAGTTGAGCGGCGCCAAGCTTTGGTTCGACCCAAACTAAGCAAGTCATTAACCAGGTCGTAGCGTTTGGCAACGCCATCGAACATCGCAGCAACTTCATCGGGGTCTTTATTCAAATTAGCGCGCGACATAGGTGCATTCTCTCTAAAGGTAGGCTCGGCTACAACTTCAAGTGCGGGAATTCTTAATATATTCACTTCTCGAAAGGCGGATTAAAGATGATTTCGATCAATACTGTCCGCCTGGGCGAGCACCTACCACTTTTAGATTTACTGCCAACTGATACCCCGATTGCTTGGGTGCGCGGCGGTGACGGTTTAGTTGGTTGGGGCGTTCATGCCAGCACCACAGTAAGCGGACCAAATAGATTTAATGACGCCCGCAATTGGTGGCACAACCAAGTTGAAAATTTCTCAGTAGCAGATGCAGTACACGTAAGTGGCACTGGTCCGGTTTTATTCACTTCATTTTCGTTTTTAGATTCAGAAGAGTCTGTTCTAGTTATTCCTAAAGTAATTGTCGGTCAACGCAATGGAAAATCTTGGCTAACTTGGATCGGCGATATTGCCCAACCTATCTTGCCTACTGAAAAAACTATTTCTACTTCAGCTAATTTGATTTGGCAGAACGAACTAATTAGTCAGAGTGATTGGGAAGTTCAAGTCACAAAGCTAGTCCGCGAAATTCAAAGCGGCAATGTAGACAAAGTTGTTTTGGCGCGAGATCAAAGCGCTAAATCAGATACCGAAATTGATGTTCGCAATGTGTTACGTAATTTAGCTAGCGAATATCCATCAACCTGGAATTTTGCAATTGAAGGTTTAGTTGGTGCTACGCCCGAACTATTACTTCGCTTAAGTAAGGGCATGGTTACTTCCCGTGTTCTCGCTGGCACGATTAGCAAGACTGGCGATGACGAACGCGACTTAGCTCTAGCTGGTTCATTAGCTCGCTCGTCAAAAGACCTTGAAGAACATAACTACGCAGTTCGTTCGGTTGCCGATGCTCTCGAACCTTTCTGTTCCTCAACTAACGTGCCTGAATCACCATTTGTATTGCACTTAACTAATGTCATGCATTTGGCTACCGATGTAACTGGTGCTTTAGTTGAAACGACCAAACAAGTAGATAGTTTCTCGTTGCTAGAAAAACTGCATCCATCTGCGGCAGTATGTGGCACACCTACCCAGAAAGCGCTCGAATTGATTACGGCTAATGAAGGTATAAATCGGGGGCGATACGCCGGTCCGGTCGGTTGGATAGATGCTTCAGGTGATGGCGAATTAGGCATCGCACTTCGTTGTGGGCAAATTTCCGGGAAAGAAATCCGAATCTTCGCCGGCTGCGGAATCGTTAACGGTTCACTTCCAGCAAAAGAGCTTGCCGAAAGTGAAGCAAAATTTGCGCCAATGCGTAGTGCTTTAAATTGATTCTAGATTTTTAATTAAAGTTTTTAATTGGGCCGCATTATTCTCACGGCTAGGCATCTGACAAACTAGCACTGAAATTCCAGAAATTGGTTTGGCTAACTCACTCTTCAAATCAGCAAAGGAAGAAATAGTCTTCGCACTTATTCCAAGCCCGGCCGCAATTTTCGCTAAATCTAAACCGTGTGGAGTTCCAAACACGGTTTCAAATCCAGCAACACCTGCTTGTGGCAAAGTCGAGAAAATTCCGCCACCATCATTATTTATTGCAATGATGCGCAAATTAGCCGAAGTATTTCCAACTAAGCCGGTTAAGTCATGCAAGAAAGCCAGATCACCAATTATTGCTGTTGCACTTTGGCGCGCAGTAGCGATGCCGAGCGCGGTTGAAATATTTCCATCGATACCGGCCAGGCCACGATTCGCAAATGTTTCGACGCCGGTTCGTGGAGTTGCAAAACTCTCAATGTCGCGAATTGGTCTAGATGATGCGATATACACTGGTCCGCTTAATGAACTTGCCAATTCGCGGGCTAAAGCACTCTCCGACCAATTTGAAATCTCGCTAACTAATTTTGCTGTACGCAGACTTAATTTGAGCCATTGATCGTGCCATTCTGAATCAGCAGGGCGCGACTGAACCTCGGGCACGGCAATGAATCTCTGATCTGCTACGCGATATGTATCAACTGTTGCCATGCGAGGATCAATCACAATTTGTGTTTTAGCTGCTGAAATCAGCGCGTTTATCGGGCGAGAAAGCGTGGTGCGGCCAATTATTACGACGCTTTCTGGGGCCAAGTTCTTACGTATTGCTGGCGATGCCAAGAAAAGAGCAGCATGTGAAATTGCTTCTGGGAACGAAAGTGGATCTTCGGCAATTACTGGCCACTCTAAGTCAGCAGCAATTTGGGAAACTTCGGCAACCGTTAATCCACCACGATCATGCCCAACTACTAGAACGCCTCTGGCGGTGTTTACTTTTAGCGTTCCAGCTGACTTGCCGGTCGGCTTGGCTTTCGGCGCAACTTTAATTTCATTAAGCCAGTCACTTTGATCATCGGGCAAGAGCGGTTCATCAAATTGTAAATTTAAGTGAACGGGACCTCGGTGCAGTGAATCTAGTGGAAGTTCGAGTGGAAAAACACCGCCAGAAATATCGGCAAAGTAGCGAACTGCGCCACCAAAAATGCGAGCTTGCTCAGTTGTTTGATTCGCTCCTGTGCGTCGTAAATTTGCTGGGCGATCGGCAGTTAAAACTAGCAATGGCACATTGCTGTGATGTGCTTCGAGTACTGCCGGGTGATAATTCGCAACGGCCGTGCCGCTAGTGCAGACAATTGGAACCGGTCTACCACTTGCTTTAGCCAGGCCTAACGCGAAATAGGCAGCTGATCTTTCATCAATGCGAATATGTAGTTTCAGAAAACCTTTTTCCGCAGCGGCATACATTGCCAGTGAAAGAGGTGCATTGCGGGAACCCGGCGAAATTACAGCATCGGTGATTCCAGCTTCAATCAATTGTCGGACCACGACTCGAGCTAGCGATGTTGAGGTATTCACCAGTTCCAGCCTCTCGTTTTAATTTCACTTTCGGCCCCAGCGAAAAAAGCGCGTTTCGTACGTTCTTTCCACCAAGATAACCGTTCGATTGGAACAGCATACTTTGCTAACAAATCGGCGTCTGGTGAAATTGATTGGACTGCCAGTTCTCCGTTTTCCAAAGGCAAATAGCCAATATCTGCGCTCAATAACTGACCGGTCGCCAACCCACATGCATAATCAAGTGTTGGTAATGATGCTGCAAGTTGGAGGCCATAACTAATTCCAACTGCACTATCTAGCGCACTTGATACCACCATCGGCAATTTATGATGCGCACCGATTTCACGAGCTCGAGTGATTCCGCCAAGTGGGGCTACTTTTAACATCAAAACATCAATAGCGCCTTGCAGATCTATGGCAAATGGATCGGCAGCTTTACGAATTACTTCGTCACCAGTGATCTTGAAATCAACTACTAATCTGGTTTTTAACTCACGTAGTTCCTCAAGAGTCGCACAAGGTTGTTCAACATATTCCAATGGCCCAATTTCTTCGTAGATTTCATAAAGACTAACCAGCGCCTGATCTACTGACCAACCACCATTTACATCAAGTCTTAATTTGGCTTTAGGTAAAAGTGAGCGAACACGAGCCACTCGTACAATGTCTTCAGCTAGATTTTCGCCAACTTTGATTTTCACTGTGTCACAACCAGCAAAAGATTGCAGCAACTCTTCTATTTCTTTTGCGCCATTTAATGCGGGCAAAGTCGCGTTTACTTTTATAAACCCGCGATGTGCCATTGGAACTTGATTTGTTGCTGCATCAATTGCACTTAATAACCACTTCGAACTTTCGGCATCGCCATATTCTAAAAAGGGTGCGAATTCTCCCCAGCCAGCTGGACCTTGAAAGAGAGCGACTTCGCGCACATTGATGCCACGAAACTTACTTTTTAAGGGCAGGGCAACTACCTGCATGGAAGCAAGTAATTGATCAAGCATTTTTAATATTTATGGAAGCTAGGGGCGCTTAGGGAATTTGCCAAAGTCAGGAGCGCGCTTTTCTTTATAAGCATCGCGACCTTCTTGACCTTCTTCAGTCATATAGAACAACAATGTGGCATCGCCTGCTAACTGTTGAACTCCAGCTAATCCGTCATCTGCAGCGTTCATGCTTGCCTTTAGCAAACGAAGGGCCATTGGCGAATTACGTAACATCTCGCGACACCACGAAACAGTTTCAGCTTCTAGCTCTGCAAGTGGCACAACTGTGTTAATTAAGCCCATCGACAATGCTTCTTGTGCATCGTATTGTCGAGTCATAAACCAAATTTCGCGAGCTTTCTTCTGGCCCACACTCGCTGCCAGCAAACCAGATCCGTAACCGCCATCGAATGAACCAACCATTGGGCCGGTCTGGCCAAAGAGTGCGTTATCGGCGGCGATTGTTAAATCACAGACCACATGCAAAACATGTCCGCCACCAATTACCCAACCAGCAACCATGGCAACTACTGGCTTAGGGGTACGACGAATTTGTACTTGCAGATCTAAAACATTTAGTCGGCCGATGCCTTGCTTTGCGACTTCATCATCACCTAAATATCCATCGTCACCACGCACATTGATATCGCCACCTGAACAAAATGCTTGGGTACCTTCTCCAGTAAAAATAATTACGCCAACTTCAGTGTTATCGCGGGCAAGATCAAAAGCACTTTTTAGTTCAGCTAAAGTTTGTGGCCGAAATGCATTGTGAACTTCTGGTCGATTGATTGTAATTTTTGCAATGCCATCGCCAACTTCATACTTAATATCTTTGAAGTCCGCACCACCTGGAGCCGTTTTCCACTTCGGAATCTCGCGACTTCCAAAATCTCGCTTAATTGGCTTGCTCAT